>NZ_JBEPDM010000041.1:0-64570 GCF_040300305.1 Streptomyces sp. NPDC000410 | reverse complement strand
CCGATCCTCAACCCGGGCGAGTCCGCGATTCTCGCGGTCGGTGCGATCAAGCTCCAGCCGTGGGTCCACAAGGGCAAGGTGAAGCCGCGTCAGGTGACGACTCTCGCGCTCTCCTTCGATCACCGTCTGGTCGACGGTGAACTCGGCTCCAAGGTCCTGGCGGACACCGCCGCGATCCTCGAGAACCCGAAGCGGCTCATCACCTGGGGCTGATGTCCCGTTCCACGTGAAACACCGGCACGGCCCGGTGAGGCGGCCCCGGACGCGAAGTGCGTCCGGGGCCGCCCCCGTTGGCCCGGGACCGCGCCCAGTGGGCGCCCATCGCGAAGCCGAGCGCGAAGCGGCTGCCGCAGCCGGCCGCCGCCATCAGGTCGCGGACGCGCCGCTGCACGGTGCGGGTGCTGAGGACGAGCTCGCGGGATATCCGCTCGTCGCTCCAGCCCTTGGCCAGTAACTCCACGATGCGATGGATCTCTTCGGGCCTCATCGGCTCGGTCCTCCCCCTGTCGTTCCCGGGCCAACATAACACCGTAATGCCTCGTTCATAACGGTGTAATCGGCCACCGTTCCACGCCTGCCAGGGCCCCGGGGTTGAGCGCCGGAGGCGAGGTGGCGGGAAGGCGACAGCCTGCCCGGATTTCCTTCCCTCGGGCCCGGGGCGGGCGCTTGGCTGCTGTGGCAGGAGGCAGCCCGACCAGCTGTCACTGGACATCAACGAGGGAGAGAAGAGCCTTGAAGCGTCAGATAGCCACAGCAGCAGCCACGGCCATCGTGGGACTCGCGGGCGTCGGGATCGCGACCGCCCCCGCCCAGGCCGCCGAGCAGTCCACGACGACCCGGGTCGGGGTGAACGGGGGCATATCCTGCATCGAGCTGAGTGCCGGATCGAACCTCCTGGCGAGGGGGTGCTTCGACCCGAACGGTGACAAGTTCGGCGCGGCCGACCATGAGGCGGACGGTCTGCGCACCGTGGTCAAGTGGGAGACGAACTACGGCCGGTCCGGTGAGTGCCACGCGGCCGGCGGTGCCGGGACGACGAAGACCTGCAACTACGACATGCGCGAGGACAAGAAGGTCCGGTTCAAGCTCATCCTGCGCGACGGGGCGAACGGGCCGGACAAGGTCTCGACGTCGTGGAGCCCCTGGGAGTCGATCGGCGCCTGAACCCGGCTCCGTTGACCTGAGCCCCGCTCGGCGAAAACAGATCGGCCCCGCCGGACAGTCACTGTCCGGCGGGGCCGATCCGTTTCCGCTGCCCGCTACCCGCTCAGCTGACGACCGTCGCCGTCGGCCTGCTCGTGGCAGCACCGCTCAGGTGCCCGGTGCGGTGGGCGGTGACCTTGACCGTGATCTTCTTGCCGCGCTGGGCGGTCTTGAGGACCAGCGTGGACTTGGTCGCGCCCACGATCGCCCGGCCGTTCTCGTACCACTGGTAGCCGTACGAGGCCGGCGTCGGCGTCCATGTGCCACGGCCGGCGGTGAGCGTGCGGCCCACCTTGGCCGTGCCCGTGATCACCGGCAGCACGGTCGCCTTCGGGGCGACGCCCTTGGCGATCACGACCGGGGCGGTGGTGGCGGCTCCGTTCGCGTGACCCGTCCGAAGGGCGGTCACGGTGACGGAGAGCTGCTTGCCGAGCAGCGTCGCCGGGACGACGTAGCTGGAGGCGGTGGCCCCCGAGATCGCCACGCCGTTCGCCTTCCACTGGTACGTGTACGACGTCGGCGACGGCGCCCAGCCCCCCAGCGAGACGCCGACCCTCGCGCCCACCTGCACGGTGCCGCTCAGCTTCGGGGCGGTCGTGGCCTTCGGGGCGACGCCCTTGGCGACCACGACGGCGGCCGAGGTGGCGGATCCGTCGGCGTACCCGGCCCGGCGGGCCGTGACGGTGACGGACACGGACTTGCCCAGCACTGCCGCCGGGACGGTGTACGTGGCGGCGGTGGCCCCGGGGATCGCGACGCCGTTCGCCTTCCACTGGTACGCGTACGACTCCGGCGTCTGCGACCAGGAGCCCGGCGCGGCGGTGAGCGTGGCGCCGACCTGCGGGGTGCCGGTGAACGACGGGGCGGCGGTGTTCTTCAGCGCGGCGGGGGCGGTGACGGTGAAGCTGCCCGCGCCCCACTGCTGCGCGTTGTGGGTGACGACGCTGATGTACCAGCCGCCCGGCGCGATGCCGGTCAGGTCCACGACGGCCGTCAGCGTCTTGCGGTCGGCCGAGACCGAGGTGGCCGGGAACTCCAGGTCCTTGTCACCGGAGCTGAGGCGGATCTTGTCGTCCGCGCGCAGGGCGGTGCCCGTCGCCGTGACCGTGACCTTGGTGCCGCTGACGCCGGTGGTCGGGGCCACCGAGGAGACGGAGATCCGCTCGGGGCCGCAGAGGGAGGCCGCGCAGGCGATGTCCGCGCGGTAGGCGGTCTGCGAGGTCGTCTCGGGCAGGCCGAGGACCAGGATGCTCGGGGTGGCGCCCGTGGTGTAGGGCTCGTCCACCGCGCACTGCCATTCCTTGGTGGGGGACCACCAGGAGCAGCCGTTGCCCAGGCTCGCGTCGTACAGCTCGGGCACGGCGGTCTCGGCGGCGGCCGTGGTGTCGGCGACCTTGACCTTCAGGCGGTCGCGGTACGCCGTGGGCAGGACCGCGCAGTCGGCGGTGTGCTGCTCGGTCAGGGTGCCGGTGAGCGGGCCGTATCCGTAGCTGATGTTCGGGACCTTGGCGCACTCGGGCGCCGGTCCCGCCGCCGTGGCGATGCGCAGGGCGTCGAACCGGTAGGAAGGCGCGGCCTCCCAGACGGCCGGGACGGTGACGAGCGCCTGGTAGCGGGCGGAGCCGGTGACCGCGCAGGACTTGTTGCTCCCGGAGCCGCAGACGACCTTGCCGTCCGCGTCGAAGACCGTCATCCGCGCGGAGCCCAGGGCGTCCCGGACGTTCAGGTGCAGCGTGTCCTTGGCGTCCGCGGTCGTCACCTGGCGGCAGACCGCCGTGCCCGGCGCGCCGGTCGGACCGCTCGTGGACGGGCCGCCGACGGCGGTCGCCGGGTTCGCGACGCAGCCCTTGGCGGCCTGGGTGACGTCGCGCCGGGTCAGGGTGTAGCCGTTGGCGATGTCGTGCCCGGTGACGAGCACGGTGTGCGCGACGCCCGGGGTGAGGTTGCAGACCGCCCAGGTGTTCTTGGCGGCGTCGGTGCCGCACGCCCGGGTGCCGTTGACGTCCACCACCGAGTAGGCGGCGGTGGACGAGCCCTCGGTCACCTGGAGCTGGAGGGTCTCCACCGCTGTGTGGTCGTCGGCCGGGATGCTCAGGCAGTGCGAGAACGTGCCGTTGCCGGTGTCGATCCGGGCCGAGGCGCTCCCGGCGGTGAAGTCGCCCGCCGGGACGGCCTGGCAGGAGTTCGCCACGTCCGTACGGTGCAGGGCGAGCGCGTACGGGCCGGTGGGCTCGTTCTCGTTGTCGGTGGAGACCAGGGCGCGGAACGGGGCGGTACCGGTGAGTTGGCAGGTGCCCGCGCTCAGGTCCGGTTCGTGGCACACGTAGGTGCCGGTGGCGTCGGCCACGATGACGTCGACGTCCGGCCCGGCGGCGGTCAGCGGCTTGAGGGCGGCCATGCGGGCGCCCTCGGGCAGCGGCAGAGTCAGACAGTCGATCTCGCCGCCCGCGGTCAGGGCACCCTGGTGGACGCCCAGTGCTGCGGGCTCGCAGCCCGCGGCGGACGCCCGGTCGATGATCAGGGTCGAAAGGCCCGTGACCACGGTGTAGTCACCGGCGCCGGGCAGCTCGCAGGCGTTCCAGGACTCGCAGGCGGTCTTTCCGGCCCTGTCGTACACGCGCAGCGGGGTGCGATCGCCCGAGTGGACCGCGTACACGTGGTAGCGGCCGGCGGCCGGGGCCGAGAAGGTTTTGCAGTTGGCGGCCGGCTCCACGGTGGTCGGAGCGGCGTTGTACCCGTTCACGGGCACGCGCGCGCAGCCCTCCGGCTCGGACAGCCGGCGGACCGCCAGGGTGTACGCGCCGGGGAAGCCGTCCTCGACCTCCTTGACCCGGGTGAGCACCCGGTACGGGCCGGTGCCGGGGAGTACGCAGCCCTCGCCGCCGTCCTCGCCCCGCCACGGGCAGATCCGGGTGCCGGTCCCGTCGGTGATCCAGGACTCGATGATGCCGTACTTGGTGGTGCGGGCGTCTACGGTGATCCGCTCGCCCGGCTTCCCGCTGAACGGCTGGCACTGGATCGCCAGCGCGCCGGTCGCGGAGCCCGTGACGGGAGCGGCGTCCCACGAGGTGCCGGTCTCCGGGCCGCAGTTGGCGGTGGTGGCGAGGGGGGTGACGGTGACGGTGGCCTCGTCCGGGTCGACCGTGTTGTTGAGGAGCCTCAGCGTGAAGTCCCCGGCGCGGGGCAGCGGGCACCAGCCCTCGCCCCACGTGTCGTCGTAGCAGTCGAGCTCGGTCTCGCCGTCGAAGACCGAGACGTAGGTGTTGTGGTGCTGGACCTTCAGGAGGACACGGTGCATGCCCGGCTGCTCGGCCGTGAAGGTGAAGCAGGCGGTTCCGTTGCCGGCCAGCGGTACCTTGCCCACCGCGGAGCCCGGGTCGCCGAAGGGGGCGAGGGGCAGCACGGCGCAGTCCTCGGCCGCCGTGGCCGCGGTCGGGGTGGTGGTCGTGGTGGCGTACGCCGGTCCGGTGGCGCCCGGCAGCAGCAGCGACAGCAGAACCGACGCTGTCAGCAGCAGTGCGGTGTACGACGCGGCTCTGGCGCGCGTACACGGGTGTGGAGACATGCCGTTCCTCTGATGATCAGGCAGGTGGGATGAGAAAGAACCGGGGTGCGGCCATGGCCGCACCCCGGGAGACGGTCGCTGTGGCGACGCGCCGTCAGTCCTGCTGCGCGCCCTGCGGCAGCGTCCGCAGCCTCATGGTCGTGGCGGTGCTGGAACCGAAGCCGTAGTCCAGCAGCTTGCCCGCGTCGTTGTAGCGGTCGGTGCCGTTGAGGATGACGCCGATGTAGTACTTGCCGCCCCGCGCCGCGGCGAAGACGAGGCAGGGCCCGGCGGCCGTGCCCGTGCCGGTCTTGACGCCGGTGGTGCCGCTGTAGGAGCCGAGCAGCTTGTTGGTGTTGTACCAGGTGTACGTGCGGGTGCCGCCCGTGCTCGTCGTCGCCGTGGTCTTGTACGACGGGGCCTTGACGACGGCGCGGAAGTTGACGTTGCCCATCGCGTACCGGGCGATCTTCGCCAGGTCCTCGGGGGTCGTGTAGTTGTAGCCCGCCGACGAGATGCCGTCGAACGAGTCGAACTTCGTGTTCTTCAGACCGAGCGAGGTGGCCTTCGCGTTCATCTGCGCGATGAAGTTCTTGGTGCGCGCGGCGCTGGTCGTGCCCTTGCCGAAGGCGTCGGCGAGGGCGTAGGAGGCGTCGCAGCCGGACGGCAGCATCACGCCGTACAGGAGCTGGCGGACGGTGAGCGTGTCACCGGTGCGCAGGTCGGCGGTGCTCGCGCCGTTCTTGACGACGTAGTCGCGGTACGCCTGCTGGACCTTGATCTTCTTGTTCAGGTCCACGCCCGGCGTGGTGACCACGACGGCGGCCGTCATGATCTTGGTCGTGCTGGCCATCTGGCGCCGCACGTCCTTGCCCTTGAAATAGGCGGGCTTCCCCGTCACCTGGTCCATCAGATAGGCGCCCTTGCCGCTGATGGTGGGGACCGGAACGGCGGCCTGGGCGGGCGTGGCCAGAGGGGAGGCCGTCAGCAGCAGACCGCTCGCGAGGGCGACCGTGGCGAATCTGCGCACGCCCTTGTGACTGGTTATCAAAGGAGATGCTCCGAGGTGACGTTGTCGAAGGCAGCCGAGGTGATCGGCGGCTGTCGACGTACGAGACTCGCGAGGGGGGCGTATGGATGTACGCCCAGCGCACAAATCTCTGTCCCCCTTGTCCTGCATGCGTCCTGCATCGTGGACAGGGATACCTGATGCACCCCTGTTGTATCTAAGCTGTGCGCATGCCAGCCGCCCCCGCCGCCGACCGCGTCTACACCCACATCAAGCAGGCCGTGCTCGACCGCCGTTACGAGGGGGGCACCCTGCTCACCGAGGGCGAGCTCGCCGAGGCCGTCGGGGTGTCCCGGACACCCGTCCGCGAGGCGCTGCTCAAGCTGGAGATGGAAGGGCTGCTCAAGCTCTACCCGAAGAAGGGCGCCCTCGTGCTCGCCGTCTCCGCCCAGGAGATCGCCGATGTCGTGGAGACCCGGCTGCTGGTCGAGGAGTTCGCCGTACGCAAGGCCGTACCGGCGTCCCCCGGGCTGATCGCCCGCCTGGAAGAGCTGCTGGCGGAGCAGAAGCAGCGCGCCGAGGCCGGCGACCTCGCGGCCGTCGCCGTCACCGACCGCTGCTTCCACGCGGAGATCGTCCGCAACGCGGGCAACGAGATCCTCTCCCGCCTCTACGACCAGCTGCGCGACCGGCAGCTGCGGATGGGCGTCGCCGTGATGCACTCCCAGCCCCACCGGATCGCCAAGAACATCACGGAGCACGCCGAGATGCTGGAGGCCATCAGGGCCGGTGACACCGAGCGCGCCGCGCACTGCGTGCGCCAGCACCTGAGCTGGGTCAAGGTGCTGGTGCGGGGTGAGGAGCGATGAGCACCGCCGCCGCGTCCCTCCCCGGTGATCCACCCGGCGGCCGCCGGGCGTACACGATCTGGGGCATCGGCGCCGCCGTCTACTTCGTCGCCGTGATCTTCCGTACGTCGCTGGGCGTCGCCGGACTCGACGCCGCCGACCGCTTCGACGTCAACGCCTCCGCGCTGTCCACCTTGTCCATACTCCAGCTGCTGGTCTACGCCGGTATGCAGATACCCGTCGGCCTGCTCGTCGACCGGCTCGGCACCAAGAAGGTCCTCACGATCGGCGTCGTGCTGTTCACGGCGGGACAGCTCGGCTTCGCGCTCTCCCCCTCCTACGGCATGGCACTCGCCTCCCGCGTCCTGCTCGGCTGCGGCGACGCGATGACGTTCATCAGCGTCCTGCGGCTCGGCTCGCGCTGGTTCCCCGCCCGCCAGGGGCCGCTCATCGCCCAGATCGCCGGGCTCTGCGGAATGGCCGGCAACCTCGTCTCCACGATCGTCATCTCCCGCATGCTGCACGGCATGGGCTGGACCGCCACCTTCGCCGGGAGCGCGGCGGCCGGAGCGGTCGTCTTCGTACTCCTCGCGCTGTTCCTCAAGGACCATCCCGAGGGGTACGAGCCGGCTCCGCCCGCACATTCCGGGCCCGCCTTCGTCCGCAAGCTGATCGCCGAGTCCTGGCGCGAGCCCGGCACCCGGCTCGGTATGTGGGTGCACTTCACCACCCAGTTCCCCGCCATGGTGTTCCTGCTGCTGTGGGGGCTGCCGTTCCTCGTCGAGGCCCAGGGGCTGTCGCGGGGGACGGCGGGCGAACTGCTCACCCTGGTGGTGGTCTCCAACATGGTGGTGGGCCTCGTCTACGGGCAGATCATCGCCCGGCACCATGCCGCGCGGATGCCACTGGCGCTGGGCACCATTGCGGCGACGGCAGCGGTATGGGGAGCCACCATCGCCTACCCGGGCGCCGCCGCTCCCATGTGGCTGCTGATCACCCTGTGCACGGTCCTCGGCGCCTGCGGACCCGCCTCGATGATCGGCTTCGACTACGCCCGGCCCGCGAATCCGCCCGAACGGCAGGGCACGGCGTCCGGGATCGTGAACATGGGCGGGTTCACGGCCTCGATGACGACGCTGCTCGCCGTGGGGGTGCTGCTGGACGCGACCGGTGACAACTACCGGATCGCGTTCTCGTGCGTGTACGTCCTGGAGGCGCTGGGGGTCGTCCAGATCCTGCGGCTGCGGGCACGCACGGCGCGCCGGGAACGCGAGCGGCTCGTGGCGAGCCGGGTGGAGGCCGTGCACGTACCGGCGTGACCACCGGCATGACGGCCCGGTGCGACGGCCCGCGGTGGTGCCGGGGCGGGCCCGGTGTGGGGCCGGTGTGGGGCCGGGACCCTGAGAGCGGGGCGGCCCCGCCCGCGCTACGGCGTCACCGCGAACGCGTCCAGGATCGCCGCCGCCAGCTCCGCGTCGCCCTCGATCTTGACCCGGTCGGCGACGGCCGCCGGCCGGACCCGCCCCGCGGCGAGGCGGACGTACGTCTCCCAGTCCAGCGCGAGCGTCGCCGCCGGGCCCAGCGAAGGCGCGCCGTCGATCGTGCCGTGCCCCTCCGCGTCCACGCGCACGGTACGCAGGAACTCCACGGGACCGCTGACATCGAAGACCACCGCCGAGTTCGGCGGGGCGCCGGCGTCCTTGGCGACCACCTTCGGCAGGACGGTGAGGAAGTTGTCCCGCGCGACGAACGCGCCGGGGGAGTCGAGGTTGCCCGGCTTGTTCAGCGCAGCCCGCAGGTCCTGCTCGTGCAGCCAGACGTCGAAGGCGCGCATCCGGTAGGCCAGTTCCAGCGTCTGCTCGGCACCGAGCGGGGCGCGGACCATGGTGTCGGGCGCGCGGTTCTCGTTCCGGATCTGCCGGTTGCGCCGGATGATCGTGTACTCCAGCTCGGAGGTCATCTCGGGCGCCGTGTGGTGCCGGCGCACATCGACCTGCATCTCCATGTAGCGCGCGAACTCACTGCGCACGTGGTAGAGATCGCGCGGCAGGGTGTGGATCGGCCGGGGATCGCCGAGCATCTCGCACTCCATGCCGATGACATGCGACACGATGTCGCGCACCGACCACGCGGGGCACGGCGTCGCGCGGTTCCATTCCCCTTCGACGAGCGGCTGCACCAGCTCGGATATGGCTTCGATGGAGTGGGTCCAGGCGTCGGCGTAGGTCTGGAGACTGGGATGGACGGTCACGGAACCCCTCGGCGGTTGTGCGCGGGCTGGGTGCTGTGGGGGTTAAGTTACGCTGCCCCCGGGCACCCCGGCAGTGCTTTCGTGTGACGATCGTAGGCCCGTGTTGACGGCTCGAATGCCAGGACGGTGGTAGTGTGCGCGCCTCACTCATCCAGATCGCAGTAGACCCGGGCGAATCGGTCGAATCCCGAAGGCAGCGAGCCGCTTCCCTCGTACGGGAACAGCGCGGCGCGGACCTTGTCGTCCTGCCCGAACTCTGGACGGTCGGAGCCTTCGCGTACGAGTCCTTCGAGACGGAAGCGGAACCGCTGGAGGGCCCGACGCACGAGGCGATGGCCAAGGCCGCCGCCGACACGGGTGTCTGGCTGCACGCGGGCTCCCTCGTCGAACGGGCCCCCGACGGGTCCCTCTACAACACCTCGCTCGTCTTCTCGCCCGCCGGAGAGCTCGTCCGCGTCTACCGCAAGATCCACCGCTTCGGCTTCGACAGGGGCGAGGCGGTGATGATGGCGGCGGGCACCGAGCTCGTCACCGTCCCGCTCCCCGAAGCCACCCTCGGCCTCGCCACCTGCTACGACCTCCGCTTCCCCGAGCTCTTCCGGGGCCTCGTCGACGCCGGCGCGGACGTCCTCGTCATCCCGGCCGGCTGGCCCGAGCGCCGCCGCGCCCACTGGACGCTCCTGGCCCAGGCCCGCGCCGTGGAGAACCAGTCGTACGTCCTCGCCGTCGGCAGCTCCGGCACGAACGGGGGCGTCGAACAGGCCGGGCACAGCATCGTCGTCGACCCCTGGGGCGAGATCCTCGCGGAGGCGGGCGCGGCGGAGGAGGTCCTGACCGTCGACCTCGACATGCCGAAGGTCGCCGAGACCCGTGAGCAGTTCCCGGCCCTGAAGGACCGCGTGCTGGGGCTGGGGGCGCCAGGCGCGTAAGGGGTATGCCGCGCGCGTAGGGGTTCCCGCCGCCCGCGTCAGGTGTGGCGCGCGTGGGGTGCGGGCCGCGCGCCGCAGGGTGCGGACGCGTACACAGGGGTACGCCCGCGCATACCGCGTACCGCCTCCCGCGTGGGATGCGGCGCCCTACACGACGATCGCGTTCAGCGACGCGGCCGCGCCGAGCGAGGTGGAGACACCCGCGCCGCCGTCCCCGTACTCCTCCCATGCCCCCGCGAGCCGCCGCACCGCCTCCGACAGCACCGCCGCGTCCGCCAGGAAGTGCAGCCGCAGGAACGGGCCACTGGCCCCGAGCGGATCCACCGTCGCGCCGGGCAGCACCGCCACCCCGTGCCGCAGCGCGAGTTGGGCGAACGAGACGCCGTCGCCGTACGGGAGCCGTACCCACAGGGTCTGGCCGCCCGTCGCCGGTACACACGTCCAGGACGGCAGCCACCGCGCCAGCTCGGCGCGCAGCTGGTCGTGCCCCGCGCTCAGCTCCGCGACCCGCCTCGCGCGGATCGTCTCGAAGCCGGCCAGCAGCCGCACCGCCGCCAGCTGCGAGGGCACGTCGCTGCCGAGGTCGTGAATCGCCTTCAGCCGCGCGAGGCGCGCGATCAGCGGCGCCGGACCCCGGACCCAGCCGATGCGCAGCCCCGCCCACACCACCTTGCTGAGCGACCCCACCCCGATCACGTCCCCGTACGCCGCGAGCGGCCGAGGCGCCTGCCCCGAGAACGCCAGATCGGCGAGGACCTCGTCATCGACGAGCGGAAGCCCCAGCTCCCCGGCCGTCTCGACGAGCCGCCGCCCCGCCAGCGACGGCAGTACGGCCCCGGTCGGGTTCTGGTACGCGGCGATGACGTACGACAGGACCGGCCGGTGGCGGCTCATCACCCGCAGCGCCGCGTCGACCCCGTCCCGCCCCGCCGTCACCGGGTGCAGCACCGCCGACGCCTCCCGGAACAGGTCCAGCGCACCGGGGTACGTCGGCGCCTCCACCAGCACGCCGTCGCCGGGCGCCACCAGCAGCCGGGTCAGCAGCGACAGAGCCTGCTGCGCACCCGTGGTCACGAGGATCTGCTCCGCCGCCGTCGGGACGCCCCGCTCGGCGTAACGCGCCGCGAGAGCCGAGCGCAGCGGGGCCAGCCCCGCCGGGTGGTAGCCCAGGTCCCCGACCGGCAGCGTCATCGTCGCGTACGCCCGCGCGACCTCCGGGGGCGCGCTGGTCGGCGCGGCGCAGCTCAGCAGGATCACGTCGTCCGGCGCCTCCAGCAGGTGCAGGAACAGCGGATTGGAGGTCTCCTTGACGCGCGGCTCGGGGGCCAGGGCCGCGGGAGCCACCCTGGTGCCGCTGCCCTGCCGCCGTACCACCCGGCCCTCCGCGCGCAGCGCGTCGTACGCGGCGACGACCGTGGTCCGGCCGACCGCGAGCGCGGCAGCCAGCCGTCGGTCGGGCGGCAGCAGGCTTCCGGGTGGCAGCACCCCTTCGTCGATCAGCCGTCTGATGCGCGTGGCGAGCAGCAGGTAGAGCGGGCCGCGCCCGGCGGACCAACGGCCGAGCCGGGCCACCAGATCGTCGTCCATGGCCCTCACGCGATCCATCGCCTCGCGCCGTCCATGACCCTCACCCCGCCCATGGCACCGCACCCACCCTCGTCAATTGGCCGCATGGGCGGACCAATCTCTCGTGATTGGCCCTGTAGCGGCAACCGGGTTCTCACCAGACTGAACGTCATGAGCCTCCACCCCGAGACCCTTTCCGCCCACCCGCCCGTGCCCGAGCCGACCGGGAGCAGGCCGCTCGGCGTCCCGATCTACCAGGGGCACGTCTTCGGCTTCGACAACGCCGACGTGATGGCCGACGCCTTTCACGCATCCGACGGCCCCTTCCTCTACAGCCGCGTCGGCAACCCGACCGTGCGGGCCCTCGAAGAGGCCGTCACCCGTCTCGAGGGCGGCGCGGCGGGTGCGGCCTTCGCCTCCGGGATGGGCGCCATCAACGCCGTACTCCTCGGGCTGTTGCGCTCCGGCGACCACGTCATCGCCCAGCGCTGTCTCTACGGCGGTACGTATGCCGTCCTGACCGATCTCGCCGAGCGCTGGGGCGTCGAGGTCACCCATGTCTCCGGCGACGACCCCGCCGAGGTGCGCGCGGCACTGCGGCCCACCACGCGCCTGCTCTACCTGGAGACGATCGCCAACCCGACCACCGCGGTCGCCGATCTGCCCGCGCTCATCGCCGAGGTCGCGGACCGCCCCGACGTGCTCAGCGTCGTCGACAACACGTTCGCCTCGCCGCTGCTGTGCCGCCCCTTGGAGCACGGCGCCGACGTCGTCGTCCACTCGGCCACCAAGTTCATCGCGGGCCACGCCGACGTCCTCGGCGGCGTCGCCGTCTTCGGGTCCGCCGAGGTGCACCGGCGGGTGTGGGAGCACTCCGTCGAACAGGGCGCCAGCGCCGACCCGTTCGCCGCCTGGCTGACCCTGCGCGGCATGCAGACCCTGCCCCTGCGCATGGAACGCCAGTGCGCCAACGCGCTCGCCCTGGCCGAGCGCCTCGCCACCCACCCCGCCGTCGCCGCCGTCCGCTACCCCGGCCTCCCCGGCCACCCGGACCACGCGACCGCCCGGCGCCTGCTGGCCGGGGGCGCGGGCGGCGGTGTCGTCTCCTTCGACCTGGCGGGCGGCCGCGAGGCGGGCCGCGTGTTCATCGAAGCGGTCCGCCTGGCCTCGCTCAGCGCGTCCCTCGGCGACGTCAAGACGCTGGTCATGCACCCGGCGAGCACCTCGCACCGCCAGCTGTCGGACGACGCCCTCGCCGCCGCGGGCATCGGCCAGGGCACGGTCCGGCTCGCCGTCGGCATCGAGCACATCGAGGACCTCTGGTCCGACATCGAACGGGCCCTGTCCAAGGCGGTCTGACCGACGGCCCAGGCCCTGTCCATGGCCGAGGCCGTCCGACCGACGGCTCTCGGTCCTCCCGCGCCCGCTCAGCCCTCCCGTTCCCGCTCGGCCATCCGGATCACGCACGCGGCCACGGCGATCAGCAGCGCCGCGTCCGCGTCCTCCCGCACGACATCCACCGTGTAGGTGTCTCTGACCGTGAGCCACCTGCGCGAGATGTCGGCCAGCAGCTCCCCGTCGTACTCGACCGCGAACTCCCGGTCCAGGATCTTCCCGCTGACATCCAGCTCGGTCGCTCCGTCGGCGAGCCCCACCCGGAAGTGGTTGCGCAGCAGCGACAGCCGCTTGCGCCGCACGACGGCGAGCGGCCGCCCGTCGCGCTCGACGGTCATCGCGTCACGCAGGCCGAACATCATCTGCCGCAACGTGATCAGCACCCGCCCGGCGGGGTCTTTGAGCTCCAGGGTGTCCCGCAGCCGAAGCGCCTTGCCGTCGACGAGGAAGGCGCGCCGGCCGCGCTCGTCCTCGATCCAGAAGTCGTCGCCGATGGCGAGGATCTTGTCGCGTACGAGGTATTTCATGCGCCGATGGGTTCCCCGTACCCGGGCGATTCCATGCGCGTCCGTTGTCCACAGACCGCCATCGCCTCCCACTGCGCTGTCAGAGGCACCTGCCAGGCTCTGCCCCATGGACACGGAGACGTTCTGGCACGTGATCGACGAGGCCCGCCACCAGGTCGCGGACGCGACGGACGGCGAGGCGGTGGCCGCGCACGCCGCAGCCCTGCTGGCGCGGCACCCGCGCGGGGAGATCGTCGCGGCCCAGCAGATCTTCTGGGACCTGATGGCCGCCTCGTACCGGAGCCCGCTCTGGGCCGCCGCCTACATGATCAACGGCGGCTGCTCCGACGACGGCTTCGATTACTTCCGCGGCTGGCTCATAGTCCAGGGCCGCGACGTCTTCGAGCGCGCCGTCTCCGACCCGGACACTCTCGCGGACCACCCGGCCCTGCGCGCCGCCGAAGCCGCGGGCATGGACCTCGAATGCGAAGCCGCCCTGGGCATCGCCTGGGACGCCCACTTGGCGGCGACCGGTGAGGAGCTGCCCGCCGACGCGTTCACCATTCGGTATCCGGACCTCGACCCGGACTGGGACGAAGCCTTCCAGGACGACGAGGAGGCAGCGCGGCGGCTGCCGGGCCTGGCGGCGATCTACCTGGACTGAGGGCGGAGAGAGGGAGTGGCTCGTTCCGCCCGGGGAGCCGACCCGCGTCGTGCGGCCGTGATCAGGCGTTCATACCCGGATGGCAAGCTTGAAGCATGAACGATGCCGCCCAGGCGCCCACCCCCGCGCCCGCGCCCCGCCGCCGTGCCCGTGTCCGTGCCCCCGAGCTGATCGGCAAGGGTGGCTGGCTCAACACCGGCGGCAAAGAGCTCAGCCTCGCCGACCTGCGAGGCAAGTGCGTTGTTGTTGATTTCTGGACATTTTGCTGTGTGAATTGCCTGCACGTCCTGGACGAGTTGCGCGAGCTGGAGGAGAAGCACCGGGACACCCTCGTGATCATCGGCGTGCACTCGCCGAAGTTCGTCCACGAGGCCGAGCACCAGGCCGTCGTCGACGCCGTCGAGCGGTACGAGGTGCATCACCCCGTCCTCGACGACCCCGAGCTCGAGACCTGGAAGCAGTACGCCGTACGGGCCTGGCCCACGCTCGTCGTCATCGACCCCGAGGGGTACGTCGTCGCCCAGCACGCCGGTGAGGGGCACGCGCACGCCATCGAGCGGCTGGTGGAGGAGCTGGAGGCGGAGCACGAGGCGAAGGGGACGCTGCGGCGCGGGGACGGGCCGTACGTGGCACCGGAGCCCGTCGCGACCGATCTGCGCTTCCCCGGCAAGGCCGTGCTGTTGCCGTCCGGGAACTTCCTGGTGTCCGACTCGACCCGGCACCAGCTGGTCGAGCTGGAGGCGGACGGCGAGAGCGTCGTCCGGCGGATCGGGGACGGGGAGTTCCGGGAGCCGCAGGGGCTCGCGCTGCTGCCGGACGGGAAGGTCGTCGTCGCGGACACCGTGAACCACGCGCTGCGGACGTACGACCCGGCAAGCGGCGCGATCGAGATCGTCGCCGGGACCGGGCGGCAGTGGTGGCAGGGCTCGCCCACGTCCGGGCCCGCCCGTGAGGTGGATCTGTCCTCGCCGTGGGACGTGGCCTGGTGGCAGGGCAAGGTGTGGATCGCCATGGCCGGTGTGCACCAGCTGTGGACGTACGACCCCGAGGCCGGGACCGTCCAGGTGGCCGCCGGTACGACGAACGAGGGCCTGGTCGACGGGCCGGCCGCAGAAGCGTGGTTCGCACAGCCGTCCGGGCTCGCCGCCGCGGGGGACCGGCTGTGGATCGCCGACTCGGAGACCTCCGCGCTGCGCTGGATCGACACCGACGGCGTCGTGCACACCGCCGTCGGGACGGGGCTCTTCGACTTCGGACACCGGGACGGGGACGCCGGACAGGCGCTGCTCCAGCACCCGCTGGGGGTGACCGTTCTGCCGGACGGCTCGGTCGCCGTCTCGGACACGTACAACCACGCGCTGCGCCGCTACGACCCGGCGACCGGCGAGGTCACCACCCTGGCCACCGATCTGCGCGAGCCGTCCGCCGCCGTCCTGGCCGGCGAGGACATCGTCGTCGTCGAGTCGGCCCGGCACCGGCTGACCAGGCTGCGGCTGCCCGAGGAGGCCGTACGCGTCGAGGCGGTCGCCCACCGCACGCAGCGCGCCGCGACCGACGTCGCCCCGGGGACGCTGCGGCTGGACGTGGTCTTCCAGGCGCCGGCCGGGCAGAAGCTCGACACCCGTTATGGGCCCTCGACCCGGCTGCTCGTCTCCTCGACGCCGCCGGAGCTGCTGACGGGCGGTGAGGGCGCGGGGACGGATCTGTTCCGGGAGCTGGAGCTGAATCCGGCGGTGACGGAGGGCGTGCTGCACGTCTCGGCGATGGCGGCGTCGTGCGACGACGACCCCGACAACGAATATCCGGCGTGCCATGTGCACCAGCAGGACTGGGGAGTTCCGGTGCGGGTGACGGCCGAGGGAGTGGCGCGGCTGCCGCTGGTGCTGGCGGGCATGGACGCGTAGGAGCCGGAGCCGGTCACCGGGGGCTGACGTGGAAGACCTGATCGCTGCCTCCGGTGCAGCTCGTCTGGACGGCTTCGGCGCCCTCGTCGTACGGCGGCAGGAAGCCGACGCACAGGCCGCTGTGGAGCGGGCGCAACCGGTGGCCGCCGCCGGACGGTTCCAGCTGGAACAGTCCACTGTCGGCGCCGGTGCAGTCGCCGGGTGAGAGCAGCGCCCCGGGGCCGGTGCGGGAGCGGTCGACGCCGAGGCAGCGCGGGCCGTCGTCGGGGCCGTGCCATTCGATGCGGTAGACATCGGCGGCGCCGTCGGGTTCGAGCCGGACCTCGGGCAGCGGGGCGCTCGCGCACGAGCGCTGTACGGCGACCTCGCGCGCGGTGCCGAGCTCCTGGCCGGCGGTCAGGCAGCGGTCCGGCGCGTCCGCCGGGTGGATGCCGACCACGACGGTCCGCGGCGGTGACGGCTTCGGCGCCGGCGGCGTGGTGGCCGAGAGGGGCGTCCCGGGCCACAGGGCGAGTGCCAGGACGCCTGCGGCGGCCAGGGCGCTGGTGGTCGCCATCGGCGCGTAGCGGAAGCGGTCACGGTCGTCCCGGTCCTGGTCCTGGTCCGCGTCCTGGCCCTCGTCCTGGTCCGGGTACGCGGTCCTGGCGAGACGCTCCCGGACGGTCCGCCAGGCCTCGGTGGTGGCGGGATCCGCGCCGCACGCGCGGACGAAGTCGATCAGGGACTCCTCCGGGGGGAGGGCGCGGGTGCCGGGCGGGAGCCTGTCCGGGATCGTCCGGCGGGCGAGCGAGCGGCGGCCCCGGTCCGCCCACTTGCGCAACTGTCGTAGCGCGGCGGCGAATTCCGCCGGTGTACGGGCGTCGTGCGGATCGGGAGGCTCGCTCATGCGGTTCATGCGGTTCATACGCTGATGTGGCGGTAGGCGACGACACCGGACGGCTTGGTGAGCGGCGCGACGGTGATGTCCATGCCGGTCCTGGGCGCGTGGATGACCTTGCCGTTGCCGATGTAGAGCTGGATGTGCCCGCCGCCCGCCGTGACGACCAGATCGCCGGGGACGAGCTTGGCCCGGGTGGTGGGCGTCCCGGAGCGCACCTGGTCCCAGGTGGTGCGCGGCAGCTTCACCCCGGCCGCCTCCCAGGCCCGCATCACGAGGCCCGAGCAGTCGTAGCCGCGTGGTCCCGTGCCGCCCCAGACGTAGGGCTTGCCGAGCTGCGCGCGGGCGTAGGCGATGACGGCCTCGGGCGCGGACTTCGGCGACGCGGTCCGCTTCGGCGTGGTCTTCGCCGGGGTCGCCTTCGCCGGTGCGGCCTGCGGCGCGCGTACGGACCCCGGGCCCGGCTCGGCGGGGACCCGGAAGGTGTCGCCCGCGTAGATCAGGGTCGACGTACCGAGGCCGTTGAGCCGCTGGAGGGCCTTGACGGTCGTGCCGTGCTCGCCGGCGAGGGCGAAGAGGGTGTCACCGCGGTGCAGGGTGACCTTCTTGACGGCCGCGGGCTTGGCGGGCTTGACCGGAGGCTTGGCGGGCTTGGCCGGTGCGACGGGCTTCGTCGGCTTCGCGGGCGCGGCGGGCGCCGACGGGGACAGCGTGAGCGGCGCCCCTCGGCCGCCCGACGCCGAGTCCGACGAACCGTGCACGGCGAGGAGCACCCCGGCCAGCAGCGAGATCACGAACGCCATCACCAGGGCCGCCACCGGCCAGCGCCAGTCCTCGCCCCAGGTACGGCTCTTGGCCGCGTGGCGGGTCGGCGGTGTGCGGCGCGACGTAGGCGTACGGGGCTGCGTACCGGTCGGGATGCCGGTCGGCGTCGGTGCTTGGCGCTGCGCCTGCATCTTGGGCCGGCTGGGTCGGGGCAATGTCTGCTGTGCCATCACAACCTCCTTTGGGGGGCCGGGATTTCGGCCCGTAAGGAGGCTGTTTCGAGGCGGGGGTGTCTCGCCAGAGCTCCAGGCGTCTCGGACAGTCCGGGTCCGTCCGCCCTCTTGCGAAGTGGGCCGGCGGCTACCGGAAGACCGTGCGGACACCGGCCCTGACCTGGTCAGACGGTTCCGGACTGTCCGAGCCGCCGCAATCCGTTGCCCGCGCCCCGGTCGGCGGGCAACGCTTCTGCCATCGCCCCGCACCGCCGGTCGACGCCTCCGTCGAAGGCGCACCACGCGGCTGCCGGGCCCGCCTTGCCGCTTCACCGGTGTCGACGGCCGCAGGCAGGCGACATGAGGTGCCGTACGGAACGGCGCCCATTCCTCCGACAACGCAGGAGCATCCGTATGTCCAACGCACGAGTGGGACGGCCCCGCCGCAGCCTGGTGATCGCCGCCACCGCCCTCGGTCTGACCGCCGGGGGGCTCACCCTCGGTACCAGTGACCTGTTCGACGAGAAGCACTCTTCCTCCGACACCGTGGTGGGTGTCGCCTCGCAGAAGAAGGCGCAGAAGAACGCGAAGAAGCAGGACCCGCCGCGCGGTGGTTGCCTCACCGCGTGGAAGGCGTACAAGCCCAGCAAGACCTTCATGTGGCAGAAGACGTCTACCTGGGTGACCACCGAGAACGACGCCCTCAAGGTCCGCTTCCGCTCGATGGGCGGTGAGTCCGTCTGGCGCTACAACCACCACTGCAAGGTCGAGAAGGGGTGGGTGGCAAGTGCCGGGCTCTACCAGACGTTCGCTCAGGTGCCCGGTCTCTACGTCCCCGCCACGAGCGGCTGGAACACCAGCAAGGAGCGGTGCAACGTCAAGGAGCCCAAGGTCAATCACATCACCGCCTGCTTCCGGGGGAAGGTCTACACCTGGCGACCGTAAGCCGTAGCCGGCGGGATTCCCGGTAGGGGGTGTCCGAACACCTCCTACCGAGGGCGTCCGGCCGCGCCGTCGAGGCAACCAGCCACCCACAGCCCCGGGTTGTGGGTGGCTTTTTGTCCGCCCAGGCCCTCGGACTCCAGCCGGACGCAGCCCCCGGTCAGCAGGTCCTGCGTCCGCTTGCCCGGCACATCGGTCTGGCGGACGCGGTTGCCGTGGACGTATCCGGCTTCGTACGCGATGTCGTCGGCCCACGGAGGGCGGTCGTTGTGCTGCCACACCACCAGCGCGGCGAGCGCGATGCCCAGCGCCGTGAGGGTGGCGAGGCCGACGATCAGTGTCCTTCGTGACGGGCCCCGATGACGTACGAGGGCCGTTTGCTGTCCCAGCAGAACCATGGGAAACACCGTGGCAGGCACGGTGTTTCACGGATGTTAGCGTCGCGCGCCCTTGGCCGGCGGTCGTCCTGCGCTCATCCCGCGCTGAAGTGGAACGCCTGGTCGCTGCCGCCCGTGCAGCTCGCCTGGACGGCTTCCGCGCCGTCGGCGACCGGCCGCAGGAACCCGACGCACAGGCCGCTGTGCACGGGCCGCATCCGGTGGCCGCCGCCGGACGGCTCCAGCCGGAAGAGCTGGCTGTCGGCGCCGGTGCAGTCGCCGGGCGAGAGCAGCGCCCCGGAGCCGGTCAGGCCGTCGTCGACGCCGAGGCAGCCCGTGCCGTTCTGGGGGTGGTACCACGTGATGCGGTAGATCCCGGTCCCGGCGGATTCGAGCGAGACACGGGGCAGCGGGGCGCTCGCGCACGAGCGCTGTACGGCGATCTCACGGTTCGTACGGCCGTTGCGTTCCCGGCCCTCGGTCAGGCAGCGTCCGGAAGCGTCCGCCGGATGGATCTTGACCGGGCCGGGCTCGGGGAGCCCCGGGCCGGGGCCGGGTCCGGGCGCCTCGGGCGGCGTGGTGCGGGTGGGTCCGTCCCCGGGTTTCCCGTCCGGCGATGACGGCGCCGAAGAGGGGCGCGTGGGCGGGCGCGTGGACGGGTCCTTGGACGGCGAGGCGGATCGGGAGGGGGACGGCGCGGGCGGGGCAACGGGGGGTGTGACGGTGGTACGGGGCCTGTCCTCTGGCTGGGCGTTGGCCGGGGCCTGGGGGCTGGGCCACAGGGCGAACAGCACGACACCCGCGGCGGCGAGCGCTCCGGCGAGGGCCGTCGTCGCGTAGCGCGCGCGTCGACGGGGGACGCGGGGCGGGTCCTGGGGCTCGTCGGGCTCGTCGGAGTCGACGAGGACGACAGCGGGAACGACGGGCTTGCCGTCCGGCTCGTCACCCAGGCCGTTGTCCGGCGCATCGCCTTCGGCCGTAGCGGCGTGTCCGTCCCCGGAGCGCTCCGAGGCTCCGGGCCCGTCGCCCTCCGCCGCGGCGGTGTCTCCGCCCCCGGGCTGCGCGACCACGCCGGACCCGTCGGACGCCTCTGGCCCGCCGGACGCGCCGGATGCCCCGGACGCGCCAGGCCCCTCCGGCCCGCCAGGCCCGTCGGATGCCCCGGACGCGCCGGATCCATCCGGCTCCTTGGCCACCTCGCCCGCCGCCGTCACCGCGAGCCGGCGGCGGGCGCTCCGCCATGCCGCGATCGTGGCCTCGTCCGCACCGCACGCGCGGACGAAGGCGATCAGGAGCTCTTCCCGGGGCAGGTCCTCCCGGGCCAGCGCACCGGAGATCGTGGCACGCGGCAGCGCGTCCCCAGCGTTCTCCGCCCGGCGCTCCAGCTGCCGGTAGCTCAGTCCGGCCCAGCCGCGTAACTGCCGCATCGCGGCGACGAACTCGCCCGGCGTACGCGCGGCCTGTGGATCGGGCCCCGTCTCCATGTCCCCTCCCCCGTCATGCACATGTCCCAAAGAGACTAGTGCGAACGGGAGTTGAGCGAGAGGCGATTCCGTTGCTCCCCGCAGACGGCCCGGACACCGCCCCTGACCAGGCCGGACACTCCCGGACTGTCCGAGCCGCCGCAATCCGTTGCCCGCGCCCCGGTCGGCAGGCAACGCTTCTGCCATCGCCCCGCACCGCCGGTCGACGCCTCCGTCGAAGGCGCACCACGCGGCTGCCGGGCCCGCCTTGCCGCTCACCGGTGTCGACGGCCGCAGGCAGGCGACATGAGGTGCCGAACGGAACGGCACCCCTCCCTTCAACAACGCAGGAGCAGCAATATGCAGCTCGCACGAGCCCGTGTGTCCCGGCCCCTGGTGATCGCCACTGCCGTCACCGGACTGCTGGCCGGCGGCATCGCCGCCGGCGCCACAGACGCCTTCAAGACAGACAGGCCCACCGAAACGATCGCCAACGCGGCGGCAGCGCAGCCGCAGTCGCAACCACAGCTGCAGTCGCAGTCGCAGCCGCAGTCACAGAAGCAGTCGAAGTTCTACGGCACGTTCCAGAAAAGGGACGGGTGCCCGTACCTCGTGACCAAGGGGGGCACCGCCTACTACCTGCCGGGCTACCAGATCGGCGGTAACGGCGCCCTCTACAAGAAGGGCGGCGGCTTCATCGCCTACCCCGGCTGGCGGATCCAGGCCAACGGAACGAAGCAGTACAAGCCCGGCGGCACCACGCTCTGCACGACATGGGGCGACGACTTGCGCATCAAGGCGAAGTCCATCTACGCCCGCTGACCCTGATCCACGCACCCCTCAGCAGCCAAAGGAGCATCAGCATGCACAGCACACGTACGCGGAACGTCCGTTCCGTGGTCGTCGCCGCCGCCGCGCTCGGCCTGACGGCCGGCGGAATCACCCTCGGCACCAGTGACGTCTTCGAGGACGAGCGGCCCTCGTCCGACTCGATCGCCACCGTGGCGTCGCAGCAGAAGAAGGTCAAGGGCGGATCCTGCTGGACCCTCGCCAACAACCAGGTCCGGAACGCGAAGTTCGTGAAGACCATCAAGCTGTGGCCGAACACGCCCAATTACCGGTCCTCCGGCTGGGGTCCGAACAACACGCTGACGGTCGACACGAAGTACGAGTACTCGACCAAGCTCTCCGCCACGTTCGGCGCGACCAATGGAACGTTCAGCGCGGCCCTCGGCTTCGATGTCACTGAGAGCTGGAGCCGGACCCAGGGGTTCAAGGCCAAGCTGACCAAGAAGGCGCACTACACGCTGCGGGTCGGAGAGGTCTACAAGCAGTACCGGTACGACGTCTACGGGGAGCGCGGCTTCTACAACTGGCACGGGGACGCCCTCGTCTGCCAGTCGTACGCGAAGCCGGACTGGGCGAAGAAGGGGTCGGGTACCGCCACCCGGTTCTGGACACTCGACCACAAGCTGACCAAGGGCCGCCTCGCCCACTGACCGGCTGCTGCCCCCGGCCCGAGCGGCCGGGGGCAGCGGGCTCCCCGTCCCAGGACGGATGCTCAGCCCTCCAGGAACGCCACCAGCGCGTTCGCCAGCAGATACGGGTCCTGCGCCCCGCACAGTTCGCGCGCGCTGTGCATCGACAGGATCGCGACGCCGATGTCGACGGTCCGGATCCCGTGCCGGGCGGCGGTGATCGGGCCGATCGTCGTGCCGCACGGCATGGCGTTGTTGGAGACGAACGACTGCCACGGCACCCCGGCCCGCTCGCACGCCGCCGCGAAGACGGCCCGGCCGCTGCCGTCCGTCGCGTACCGCTGGTTCACGTTGACCTTGAGGATCGGGCCGCCGTTCGCGCGCGGGTGGTGCGTCGGGTCGTGCCGTTCCGCGTAGTTGGGGTGCACGGCGTGGCCCGTGTCGGACGACAGGCAGATCGTCCCGGCGAAGGCGCGGGCCTTGTCCTCGTACGTGCCGCCGCGCGCGAACACCGAGCGCTCCAGCACCGATCCGAGCAGCGGCCCGTCCGCGCCGGTGTCGGCCTGGGAGCCGTTCTCCTCGTGGTCGAAGGCGGCGAGCACCGGGATGTACGTCAGGTCGCCACGCCCCGACACCGCGGCGAGCGCGGCCGTACCGGAGTGCACGGACAGCAGGTTGTCCATCCGCGGCCCGGCGAGGAGCTCGCGGTCGCGGCCCAGGTACGCGGGCGCCTCCAGGGCGTGGGTCATCAGGTCCCAGCCGGTGACGGACCCGGCCGTGAGCCCGGCCTCCTCCTCCAGGAAGGAGATCAGGTCGCCCTCGCCGACGCGGTCGCTCAGGCCCCAGATGGGCTGCATGTGCTTCTGCTTGTCGAGCTGGAGGCCCTTCTCGTGGATCGAGCGGTCCAGGTGGATGGCCAGCTGCGGTACGCGCAGCAGCGGCCGGTCGACGTTGACCAGGCGGGTCGTGCCGTCGCGCAGGGAGAGCCGGCCGGCGAGCCCGAGGTCACGGTCGAGCCAGGAGTTCAGCAGGGGGCCGCCGTAGAGCTCGACGGCGATCTGCCGCCAGCCGTGCCCGCCCATGTCGGGCTGCGGCTTGACCCGCAGGTTCGGCGAGTCGGTGTGCGCGCCGATGATCCGGAACGGGGTGTGCGGCGCCGCGCCCTCGGGGACGTACCAGGCGATGATCGCCCCGCCCCGCAGCACGTACTTCCCGCCGCTGGTCCCGTCCCAGGCGTCGGTCTCCTCGACCTGCCGGAAGCCGGCCTTCTCCAGGCGCTCGGCGGCGGTCGCCACGGCGTGGTAGGGCGACGGGGAGGCCGCGAGGAAGGACATGAGGTCGTCGGTGTGCGCGCGGTCGAACGGGGTGGTGTCGGTGGCGCGTGCGTCGTCGCTGCTGCTCATGGGGCCACCCTAAGAGGGCTGTCTACAACCGGTCGATCTCGGTGAGGTCGATGTCGATACCGAAGGGGACCGGGAGCTTCAGCCGGTCGTGGTGGTTTCCGGTCGAGACGTACGCCTTGGTCACCGGGTCGTAGTCGTACGTCCAGACCATCAGATGGTCGTCCTCGCCCACCATCTCGACCCGCCAGAAGTGGGGGATGCCCGCGCCCGCGTACTTGTGCGGCTTGGTGTCGCGGTCCCGGTCCTCGGAGTCGGGGGAGACGACCTCGACGGCGAGGACGACGTCCTCGGCGTCGAACCGGGTCTGGCGCCGGTCCTTCACGGCGTCCGCCTTGACCACGATCAGGTCGGGCTCAGGCGCGTTGCGCTTGCCCAGCACCACGGCCATCTCCCGACGTACCCGAAGATCCTCGGGCACTGTCTTCCGCAGGCCCTTCTCCAGCAGGTACATGGCCAGCGTGTGGAAGTCGCGCTGCGGACTCACGAAAACCAGGCTCCCGTCGATCAGCTCTGCGTGCGGCGGGAGGTCGTCGAGCGCGAAGAAGTCGTCGACGGTGTAGCCGCCCGAAGGCGGGACCGGCCACTTGGAGCCGTGCTGCTTCCGGTGCTGCTGCGAGTCGGGCAGTGCCTCGGCGGTCATGGTTCCTCCCATGGACGGGATTCTGGGCCGTGAAATCAGACTACCCAGCGCATATGCCGGTGCCGCCACCCAAACGAGTTGGATGACGGCACCGGTTTGACACAGGTCCTGCCCCGACGAGCGACTAGAACGCCGCCTCGTCCAGCTCCATCAGCTCGTTGTCCACGCCCTCGGCTATCGCGCGCTGGACCGAGACGCCCGGCAGGACGTTGGCGGCGAAGAACTTCGCGGCCGCGATCTTGCCCCGGTAGAACGACTGGTCCTTCGCGGAGGCCGTCGGGAGCTTCTCGGCGGCCACGGCGGCGCCGCGCAGCAGCAGGTAGCCGACGACGACATCGCCGGAGGCCAGCAGCAGGCGGGTGGTGTTGAGGCCGACCTTGTAGATGTTCTTGACGTCCTCGCCGGTGGCGGTGAGGTCGGTCAGCATGCGGCCGACGATCGCCTCCAGGTCGACGGCGGCCTTGGCGAGCGCGTCACGGGAGCCGGAGAGCTCGTCGCCGCCGGGGCCGACCGCGAGGAACTTCTTGATCTCCTCGGCGAGGGCGTTCAGCGCGGTGCCCTGGTCGCGGACGATCTTCCGGAAGAAGAAGTCCTGGCCCTGGATCGCGGTCGTGCCCTCGTACAGGGTGTCGATCTTGGCGTCGCGGATGTACTGCTCGATCGGGTACTCCTGGAGGTACCCGGAGCCGCCGAACGTCTGCAGCGACTGCGCCAGCTGCTCGTACGCCTTCTCGGAGCCGTAGCCCTTCACGATCGGCAGCAGCAGGTCGTTCAGGCCGTGCAGCGCCTTCGCGTCCTCGCCCGCGGCCTCCTTGACGGCGATCTCGTCCTGGATGGCGGCGGTGTAGAGGACGAGGGTGCGCATGCCCTCGGCGTACGCCTTCTGCGTCATCAGCGAGCGGCGCACGTCGGGGTGGTGCGTGATGGTGACCTTCGGGGCGGCCTTGTCCATGAAGTTCGCCAGGTCGGTGCCCTGGACGCGCTCCTTGGCGTACTCCAGCGCGTTCAGGTAACCCGTGGAGAGGGTGGAGATCGCCTTCGTGCCGACCATCATGCGGGCGAACTCGATGATCCGGAACATCTGCCGGATGCCCTCGTGCTTGTCGCCGATCAGCCAGCCGACGGCCGGGTGCTGGTCGCCGAAGGTCATCTCGCACGTGTTGGACGCCTTGAGGCCCATCTTGTGCTCGACGTTCGTCGCGTAGACGCCGTTGCGCTCGCCCAGCTCGCCGGTCTCGAAGTCGAAGTGGAACTTCGGCACGAGGAAGAGGGACAGGCCCTTGGTGCCGGGGCCGTGGCCCTCGGGGCGGGCGAGGACGTAGTGGAGGATGTTCTCCTCCATGTCGTGCTCACCGGACGTGATGAAGCGCTTCACGCCCTCGATGTGCCAGGAGCCGTCGGCCTGCTGGATCGCCTTGGTGCGGCCGGCGCCCACGTCCGAGCCGGCGTCCGGCTCGGTGAGGACCATGGTGGAGCCCCAGCGCTTCTCGACGGCGATCTCGGCGATCTTCTTCTGGACGTCGTTGCCCTCGTCGAAGAGGACCCCGGCGAAGGCCGGGCCCGAGGAGTACATCCAGATCGCCGGGTTCGAGCCGAGCAGCAGCTCCGCGTACGCCCAGATCAGGGAGCGGGGGGAGGTCGTCCCGCCGATCTCCTCGGGCAGGCCGAGACGCCAGTACTCGGAGTCCATGAAGGCCTTGTAGCTCTTCTTGAAGGACGCCGGGACGGGTGCGGTGTTGGTCGCGGGGTCGAACACCGGCGGGTTGCGGTCGGCGTCCTCGAAGGACTCGGCGAGGTCGTTCTCCGCGAGGCGGGCGATCTCGTCGAGGATGCTCTTGGCGGTCTCGACGTCCATCTCCGCGAACGGACCGGTGCCGTACAGCTTGTCGCGCCCGAGGACCTCGAAGAGGTTGAACTCGATGTCGCGGAGATTCGACTTGTAGTGCCCCATGGCGACGGCTCCGTAAGGGATCGGGAGGCAGGGTTCCTCGTACACCGGTACTTCTACCGACCGGTAGCTACGATGATGCTACCCGCCGGTAATAAGACGCAACCCAATCGGGGCATCTGTGACGCGTCTCTTATGCCAGTGGTACGGGCGCGGCGCCGTCAACCGCTTTCGCCGACTCCGATCGGGAACCTGCCCTCCAGACGAGCGCCCCGCGAGCTCTCCGTCACCCGCAGTGTTCCGCCGTGACGGGCGGCGATCTCCCGGGCGATGGGCAGGCCGAGGCCCGCACCGCCGGACGCGCGGGCCCGCGCCGCGTCCAGGCGCGTGAAGCGCTCGAAGACGCGCTCGCGATCGGCGTGCGGGATGCCCGGTCCGTCGTCGATGACCTCCAGCACGACGGCACGGCTGCCGGCGCCGGCGTCGACCCGCGTGCGCACCGTGACGCGGCGGGCGGCGTGTCGGCAGGCATTGCCGAGGAGGTTGCGCAGAAGCCGTTCCAGCTGCCACGGGTCACCCGGAACCGGGGCGGGCCCGTCCGCATCGCACGTCAGCTCCAGCTTCCCGGCGACCGGGAGATGCTGGTGCTCCCGCACCAGATCCTCCGCGACGGCGGCCAGGTCGACTTCCTCCACCGCACGGTCCCGGTGCCTGGTCCCGTCCATCCGGGCCAGCAGCAGCAGATCGTCCGCGAGGTCCTGGAGCCTGACGACATCGGCCACGGCGTCCGCGACCACCGACGGCCACCGCAGGCCCTCCGGATGCCGGAGTGCGGATTCGAGCTGGGCACGCAGCCCGGCCAGCGGGCTGCGCAGTTCATGAGCGGCGTCCGCGACGAATTGCTGTTGCCTCGCCGAGGCCTGTTCCAGGCGGTCGAGTGTGTCGTTGGTGGTGCGGGCCAGGTGGGCGATCACGTCGTCGGAATCCGGCACGGGAACGCGGCGGTCGAGGGACCTGCTGGTGATGTCCTCCATCTCGCGGCGGATCGCCTCGACCGGGCGGAGCGAGCGCACCGTCGTGAAGTGGATGACGAGCCCGGTCAGCAAGCCGACCGCAGGCACCCCGGTCGTCAGGGCGATCCAGGAGACGTTGTCGATGTTGCCCCAGTTGTCCTGCACCCGGCGCAGCAGGTACACAGCCAGCAGGAGCAGGATCGCCGAGGCCGTGGCAGCCGCCAGCACGAGACGTCCACGGAACGGCACCCGGGCTGCTCCGCGCCCCAGCGCGGTCCAGGCGGCCAGGCCGGTCAGCAGCCCTGCCGCGGGGGCGACGAAGATCGAGCCCCAGTGGACCGCCTTGTCCGCCGTCTCGAACGGGATGGTGGCGTTGTACTCCGCCAGCCACCTGGCGTACGTGAAGAACAGCGATCCGGCCGTCGCCCCGGCGGCGAGTGCCGTGCGCATGCGGACCACCGCCGACTGACCGTGGGCGGCGCACCAGCACACCACCGCGACGACTGTCGCCCCCAGCAGGAATCCGGGCCAGGCCAGCAGGTCCACCTGGGGACCGATCCTGTCGGTCTGGAACAGTGCCGGTCCGAACGGCGGCAAAGGACCGGCGAGCCGGTCCTTGTGCTTGAGCCAGCAGACCGCCGCCACCACGACGAGCGATGTGGCGACGGCGGCGCTCCCTACGGGACGGAACAGCTGACGCCGGCCCCTGTCAGTCACCAGCGGTCCCGTGCTGCCCCGAGATCATGTATCCGCCGCCTCGTACCGTCTCGATCGTCTCCCTGCCGAAAGGAGCGTCGATCTTCCGGCGCACCGCGCTGATGTACACCTGGACGATGTTCGGGTCGCCGGAGAAGTCCGCGGACCAGACCTCGTCGAGCAGGTCCTGTTTGGTCACCACCTCGTCCATGCGATGCAGCAGAGTCTGCAGCACGCCGAACTCCTTCGGCGTCAGCGAGATCGCGGACTCCCCTCGCCCACAGGCGCGGCGCGCGGGATCGAGCCAGAGGTCGCCGCATTCCAGGATCGTGGGGGACCGGGATCCGCCCCGGCGCAGCAGGGCGCGCAGCCGGGCCTCCAGGACCACGTAGGAGAAGGGCTTGGCCAGGTAGTCGTCCGCCCCGGTGTCGAGCCCCTCGGCCTCGTCGTACTCACCTGTCTTCGCCGTCAGCATCAGCACCGGGACTTCGATCTTCTCGGCCCGGAGCCGTGAGCACACCTGGTAGCCGTTGAGGCCCGGCAGCATGATGTCCAGCAGAACGGCGCTGTAGGGGTGCTCGCGGGCCAGGTGCAGACCCGTGACGCCGTCGTGAGCCACGTCGACGGCGTAGCCGATCGCCGAAAGCCCGCGCCGCAAGGACGCGGCGAGGCGTTCCTCGTCCTCTATCACCAGCAACCGCACGCCCCGAGTATGAACGGGGAGTTGGAGCCGAGGCTGAGGAAATCCTCAGGCTCCTTCAGCGGATCCTCAGTGGTCGTGGTTCATGGTCCCGGGCATGTTGCCGCTGCTCACACGCCCCCGCCCGGCCTTGACCGTCACGCCCGCTCAAGGGGCCCGTGGTTCCCGGACCGTCCCCTCGCTCGTGGCGGTGGCCGTCTTCGTTCTGTATACGGCGTTCGCGCTTCGCCAGCACCACCGCTTCGAGACGACCGGATACGACCTGGGCATCTTCGAACAGGCGGTCCGCGCATACGCAGAGCTGAGACCGCCCGCATCGGAGATACGTACGGCGTCCGCTCCGCCGGGCTTCAGCGGCGAGGCGTATCCGCTGCTCGGTGACCACTTCCACCCCATCCTGATCCTGCTCGCGCCCCTCTACCTCCTCGTCCCGCACGTGGAGACGCTGCTGGTCGCGCAGGCCGGACTGGTCGCGTGGTCGACCTACGTCGTCTCTCGCGCCGCTCGACGCCACCTGCCTCAGCCCGGGGCGGCCGTGTCGCTCGGCCTGGCGTACGGCTGCTCCTGGGGGCTGCAGCAGCTCATCGGGTTCGACTTCCACGAGGTCGCCTTCGCCGTCCCGTTGCTGGCACTCGCCTGCGCCGCCTATCTCGACGGCCGATGGACGGCGGCAGCTTGGTGGGCCGCCGGGCTGCTGCTGGTCAAGGAGGACCTGGGGGCCACAGCAGCCCTGTTGGGTCTGCTGCTGATGCGCAGGCAGCGCAGGGTCGGCCTGACGCTCTTCCTGTCGGCTTCCGCCGCCACCGTGCTGATCGTGGGTGTGGTGATCCCGGCGTTGGCGCCGGACGGGCGGTACGGGTATCTGACCCAGCAGTACGCGTACGGACCGTTCGAGGGCCTGCCGATCAAGGCGCTCACGCTCATGGCCCTCCTCGTGATCACCGCCGGTCTGGCGACGCGAAGCCCACTCGTCCTGCTGATGGTCCCCACCCTGGCCTGGCGCCTCACGTCGCCCAACCCGGCCTACTGGAACACCGAGTTGCACTACTCGGCCGTTCTCATGCCGATCGCCTTCCTCGCGCTGATCGATGTGCTCCGGCGCGGCGTCACGTGGCCGCCGGTGTCCGTACCCCTGGTCGTCGCCGTCCTGCTCATGCCCACCCAACCGCTGAGCAGCTTGGCGACGCCCGACTTCTGGCGGGACAGCCCACGCCAGGCCGCGGCGCGTACGGCGGTCTCCTTGATCCCGGACGGCGCCCGCGTCGCGGCGAGCAACAATCTCGCGCCCCATCTCACCGGTCGCGCGACCGTCCATCTGGTCTCCGAGGGCGTTCTGTCGCGGCGCCCGGACGTGAACTGGATCGCGGCCGATGCGCACGAGGGGTTCCCTCCCGGAGCGTTCGACTCCGTCCTCCGGGCGGCGGCGGAGGAGGGTGGGTGGCGTCGGGTCTACGCCGACGACGGAGTGCTGGTGCTGCAACGCCGGTCGGGATGAGCGGCGTTCAGGACAGAGGTCAGCGCGCGGGCCGTGGCCACGTTGCAGTTGCCGAGGATGACGAGCGGCGGGCTGCCGAAGTCCCTCCCGAGGGAGGGGAGCGTGATGCCGTTGGCGGCGAGGGCGGTGCGCAACTCCTCGATGGAGGCGCGGGTTTCGGCGTCGGGGTCGTGGTCGTGGCTCATGAGGGCCTCCTTGGCTGAGTGTGACGAACTCGTCACACTGTGGCGCGGTGCGGCGTACCGTGAGAAGGGATTCCGGTTGCGCACGGTGACCGAGAAATGGCGGTGGTGAGTCGTGCCTGCTCGCAAGGATCCCGACGCGTCGGTGAGCGTCCCCTCTTTCTACGGCGCGGAGTTGCGTTACAAGCGGGAGGCCGCCGGCCTGACGCTGGAACAGCTCGCGGAGGGCAGCTTCCGGGGCGTGCCTTTCCTGAGCCAGATCGAGCGGGGTGAGCGCCGGATGCCGCCCGATCTGGCCAAGCACGTCGACGAACGGCTCGGGACGGACGGCTTTTTCACGCGGCGTTGCGAAGACGTCCGTAAGGCCAAGCAACACGGACACGCTGAGTTCTTCGCGGACGTACCGGAGATGGAGGAGCACGCGGAGACGATCGAGGACTGGGCGCCGTGGCTCATCCCTGGGCTGCTTCAGACCAGGGCGTACGCGGTGGAGGCGCACCGCGTTACGACGCCGTGGTTGCGGCCCGAGGCCATGGACACGTATGTCGCCGGGCGCATGAAGCGCGCCGAACTGTGGAAGAGGGAGGACCGGCCCAGCTATTGGGGGGTGGTGAGCGAATCCGTCATCCGAAAGCCGCTCCTGCCGCCAGCGCCGATGGCCGAGCAACTCGACCACATCGCGCGGGTCATCCGCGACTCTCAGAGCGTTCTGCAGGTCCTTCCGGAAGGCGTCGGCGGACACCCGCTCATGATGGGGCTGATCAAGGTCGTGACCTTCTCGGATGCGCCTCCGCTCGTCTACACCGAGGGCATCCACAGCAGTCAACTCGTCGACTATCCGGCCATCGTGAAGCGGTACCGCAGGTCTTACGATCTGCTGAGGGCCGCCGCTCTGCCGCCGGAGGCGTCCCTGGCCCTGATCGAGGAAGCGGCACGGGAGTACAGGAATGCAGCGCAGCAGCAGCCCGATTGACCTGTCCACCGCGCTCTGGCGGAAGAGCAGTTACAGCGCCTCCGGTGGTGAGTGCGTCGAGGTGGCTGAGGGCTTCCCCGGCGCCGCGCTCTGGCGTAAGAGCAGCTACAGCGGCGCAGGCGGTGAGTGCGTCGAAGTAGCCGACAACCTCCCCGGCCTCGTCCCCGTCCGGGACTCCAAGGCCCCCCACGGCCCCGCCCTCATCCTCACCGCGGCCGCCTGGGCCCCCTTCGTAGAGGCGCTCAAGGCGTGAGCCGCACGAAGATACGCCCGCTCAGCCAGATGGGCGGGTACGCCGTCGACCCCAGGCAGTCCGTGTGGCGCACCGTCGCGCTCGTCGCCCTCGGGTGGGGGGTCGCGGCGGGGACCACCGGGGTCGCGTACCTGAGCCTGGGGATGGAAGTGATCCCCATCATGGTCGGGGTCGTGCTGTGCTTCGCCTTCGTCATGTTCCTGGGCCTGCTCCACCGCGCCGTCTGGCTGGCCTTCCTGGCCTTCGGTCCCGCTCTGTTCGTCCTGGTCGGGGCCGTCCAGTACGCGCCCGAGTCCACCCTTGAGCAGCGCGGGATCCGCGAGAGCGTGGTGATCGTGGCGGACACCGCGGAGGCGGAGTCGACCGACAACCACAAGTTCACCCTGCGGCGCGCGGACGGCAGCGAGGTGGAGGAGAAGCTCGGTTACGACGGCGACGCCTGGGCTCCGGAGGTGGGCGACAAGCTCGACATCATCCGCGACCCGGAGGGCGAGATCCCGATGGATCAGGCGGACAGCGTGGACGCCGGGGGCCGTATGGAGGGTCTGATCGGCGGCACGGTGGCCTGGACACTGATGGCGCTGCTGGCGGGCCGGCGCGGGCATATCCGCCGCCGCAAGGGCCTCGATTCGACGCTGGCCCAATTCCTGTGACGGGTGGTGGTGCGTAGCCACTACCCTCGGGGGCATGTACGGCTACGACCAGAACCCCGGAGCTCAGCAGCACTACGGTGCCCCGCCGCAGCAGCCGATGCCCGGCGCCGGGTATGGCGAGCAGCCGCTGTATCCCGAGCCGTCACCGCCGTCGCTCGCCGACGCGGTGCGGGCGTTCACGACCGGGTCGCTGTCGGCGGAGGACTTCCAGCAGATCTTCGCGACGTCGAAGGTGTACTGCCCGCGCGGGGACAACCCCGGGTTCCTGGCGCTGCACAACACGCAGCAGCCGGTGATCCCGATGTTCACGTCGCTCAAGGAGCTGCGGCGCTACGCGGGCAAGGAGTCGAAGTACTTCGTGATCACGGGGGCGGAGGTGATCGACCTCCTGCCGACCGGCTACGGCTTCGTCCTCGACATGGAGGGCGACCACAGGATGGTGTTCGACGCGAAGGCCGTGGAGCAGATGGTCGACTTCGCGATGCGCCGGATGTACGGCTAAGAACACGCGCACCTGGCACCAGGTCTCCCCGCCCGGCTTCACGGTACGTTCTGGGACGAACCGGGCGGCCCGAGGGGACTGGGGTGAGGCGATGCCGGACGGGGAGCCGCGTCAGGAGGCGTACGGCGAGGCCCGCTGGCCGATGGCCGCAGCCGTCGTCGCCGCGATGGTGCTGACCCTGCTGCTGCCCGACGACCTGCGCCTGGGACCTCGCTGGCTGGTCCCTGTCGTCGAAGGACTGCTCCTGGCGGCGCTGATCGCGGGCGACCCGGGCCGGATCAGCCGCCGCTCGGACGCTCTGCGCGGAGTGTCGATCGCCCTGGTCGGGGTGCTGGTGATCAGCGCCATCTGGTCGACCGTCCAACTGGTCGACGACCTCGTCCAAGGCGGGCCCGAAACGAACTCCCCCACCGGTCTGCTGCTGGCCGGCGGATGCGTCTGGGCCTCCACCGTCCTCGCCTTCTCCCTTCTGTATTTCGAGCTCGACAGCGGCGGAGCGGCCGTCCGGGCCAACCACATGCCCGCCACCCCCGAGCTCGCCTTCCCCCAGCAGCTCAGCCCCGAACTGAACGCCGCGGACTGGCGCCCCCGCTTCATCGACTACCTCTACCTCGGGCTCACCAACTCCACGGCCTTCAGCCCCACCGATGTCATGCCGCTGGCCCCGTGGGCCAAGATCGCCATGGCCGTCCAGTCCCTCGTCTCGCTGCTCATCCTCGGTCTCGTGATCGCCCGAGCCGTCAACGTGCTCGCCTGACAGACCCGCTCCCAAAGGCAGGGCCTACGACGACGCGAAGGCGGTCAGCCGGGTGACGTACTCGGCCGGGTGCGTCACCTGCGGGATGTGGCCCGCGCCCTCGTACGCCTTCAGCCGCGCGCCCGGCAACGACCCCGCCAGCCTGCGCGCGAGCGCCGGCAGCCACGCCGGGCTCCTCGTGCCGTACGTGAGCATCAGCGGGCCGTCGTACGCCGCCGCCAGCGCGGCCGTGTCGAGGTCGGCCCACCGGCGGTCGAGCTGCTCGGCCACGAACGTGGGCGCGTTCGCGAGCATCGCCTCGCGGACCCGGTCCGGGATGCCGGCCCAGGCGCCGGGGCCGAGGGCGACGTCCTCCAGGAAGTGCCGCGTGCCCTCCTCGACGCGGCCCGCCCGCATCAGCTCCACCGCTGCCGCGATGCCCTCCCGCGCGTGGCCCACCAGCTCGCCCAGCTCGCCGTCCTCGTCCCCGACCGTCCCCATCAGCGGGGGCTCGTGCGCGACGACGCCGCGGAAGAGCTCCGGGCGGCGCGCGGCGAGGCCGAGGATCGTCGAGCCGCCGTAGGAGTTGCCCGCGGCGTGGGCGGGCGCCATGCCGAGCGTTTCCAGCAGGGCCGCGAGGTCGTCCTCGTGGGCCCGCCGGGGGCACGGACCGGGCACCCGCTCGCTGCGGCTGTGCCCGCGCCGGTCGTACACCAGCACCCGGAAGGACTCCGCGAGCGCCGGGGCGACCGCCTGCCAGGAATAGTGGTCGGCCAGTCCGCCGTGCACCAGGACGAGCGGATCGCCCGCGCCCAGCAGCTCGTACGACAGCTCGACCCCGCCCACGCGTGTGCTCTGCATGATCCGATGGTTCCGCAGGGACGCGGGCCCGGCCAGTTCGTCTCCGAAAGTCGTCGTGGTGCGCGACTTCCGGCGGACGAAACAGCTGGTCATCGCCGCCTACGCTCCGCGCATGCAGCAGATGACCGAGTTCCTCCTGGCGCAGAAGATCACCCCGCTCGTGAACCGTTACGTGATCACCGACCTCTCCGGCGGCGACGTCGTGGCCTTCGCCGAGCAGAAGCGGATGAAGCTGAAGGAGCAGGTCACCCTCTGGACCGGTGAGGACCGCGCCGAGGTCCTCGTCGGTTTCCAGGCGCGCCAGATCATCGACTTCGGCGCCACGTACGACGTGACCGGGCCGGACGGCGCGCCCATCGGGAACTTCCGCAAGGACGGCAAGGCATCGCTGCTCCGGTCCACCTGGCACCTGGCCCAGGGCGACGGGCCGTCGGTCCGGGGGAGGGAGCGCAGCCTGGGCATCGCGCTGGCGCGCCGGGCGGTGGAGCTGGCGGACGCGGTGCTGCCGATACCGGTGCCGGTGCCGTTCGTGTACCACTTCGACTTCGCCCGGGACGGCGGGGAGCCGGTCATGTCGATGGAGCGCAAGTGGGGGCTGCGGGACCGGTACGCGGTGCGGATCCAGGATCCGGGCCTGGACCGGCGGCTCGCGCTCTCCATGGCTGTCGCGATGGACGCCCTCCAGTCGCGCTGAACCTCCGCCGTCCCCGGGGCGTGCCCTCAGTGACCGGCGCACGTTCCGTTACGGACGGGAGGGCAGGCGTCTTGACGCAGGCAGTGAGCACGCAGGGCACGCAGGGCACGCACGGGATCGGCACGGTCCCGCTCGACCTGATCACCGCACGGCGGCGCGTCGACGCGGCTCTCGCCGAGTTCCTGGAGGGCAAGGCCCGCGCCGCGGCGGCACGTCCCGAGCAGCGGGAGAGCGTCGGGATCCTGCGGGACTTCGTGCTCGCGGGCGGCAAGCGCATCCGCGCGACGCTGTGCGTGACCGGCTGCCACGCCGCCGGAGGGGGCGCCGCGGAGGACCTCTTACCGGCGCTCGTACGGGTGGCCGCCGCGCTGGAGATGTTCCACGCCTTCGCCCTCATCCACGACGACGTCATGGACCGCAGCCCGACCCGGCGCGGCCGTCCCACCGTGCACCGCCGGGTGGCCGCCCAGTACGGGGGGCGTCGCGGCGCCGACCGGCTGGGTGAGTCGGCGGCGGTGCTCATCGGTGACCTCGCCCTGGTCTGGTCGGACGAGCTGCTGCACACGGCGGGCCTCTCGGGGGCGCGGCTCGACGCCGTGCTGCGGGTCATGGACACCATGCGGGCGGACGTCATGCACGGCCAGTACCTGGACCTGATCGCGGCCGGCCGGCCCACGGACGACATGCAGCTCGCCCTCGACATCGCCCACTTCAAGACCACCACCTACACCGTGGAGCACCCGCTGCTCCTCGGCGCCGCGCTCGCCACGGCCGCCGCCGACACGCCCGACACTCCCGGCGCGGAAGCCCTGCGGTCCGCGCTGACCGCGTACGCACGGCCCGTCGGCGAGGCGTTCCAGCTGCGCGACGACCTGCTCGGTGCCTTCGGGGACCCCGCGACGACGGGGAAGCCGGTGCTCGACGACTTCCGCGACGGCAAGCACACCGTGCTCCTCGCGCTCGCCCTGCGGCACGCGGACGCCGGCCAGGCGCGCGTTCTGCGCGCGCTGACCGGGCGGCCCGACCTGGACGACCTGGGCGCCGCGCGCATCCGGCGGGTGCTGCGGGAGACCGGCGCCCCCGCCCGGGTCGAAGCGATGATCGACGACCGGTTGCGGCGGGCGCTCGCCGTGCTGGACGGCGCGGCGCTGCCGGCCGGGGCGGCCACGGCCCTGCGCGAGATCGCGTACGCGGCGACCGCCCGTACCGCCTGACGCCGGACACGAGCCCCTGTGTGACATGTCCCTGCCATTGCTGGAGGTTTCGCGCTGTCATGACGCCCCCCACCACCTCCGCCCCTCCGCCACCGCTCCTGCCTGTCGGGCGCCTTCCCCTCGTCGGGCACACCCTGGCCCTGATCCGCCACCGCTGGGACTTCACGACCGAGGCGCGCGGGTACGGTCCGGTCGTCGGCCTCAAGATCGGCACCAGGACCGCGTACCTCATCAACGACGGGGAGCTCGTCCACTCGCTGCTCGTCAGAGGGGTGACCGCGATCGAGCGGTCCTTCCTGTTCACCCAGTTCAGGAACGTCCTGAACGAGAGCCTCATCACCACCGAGGGCCCGGACCACCTCTGGCGTCGCCGCGCCCTCCAGCCGGTCTTCCACCGCGACCGGATCCGGACGTACGCCGAGAGCGTGTGCCGCGAGGCCGAGCGGCGCTGCGCGGCCTGGCGCGACGGTGCCACCGTCCGCATGGACCGGGAGGTGGAGAGCTACGTGCTGGACACCACCTGCCGACTGCTCTTCGGTCCCGGCACGCCCGCCGACGTGCCCGAAGTGCTGCGGAGCTCCCTGCAGACCTTCACCCTCAACGCGGTCGTCCGCGCCGTGCTCCCGCCGTGGGCGGCGCGGCTGCCGACCCCGTGGAACCGGCGCTACGAGCGGGGGAGCCACGCCGTGCACAGCGTCGTCTCCCGCGCCGTGAAGGCCGCCGCCGAGGCCTCTCCGGGCTCCGAGAGCCTGCTCGCCCACATCCTCGCCCTGCCGGCACCCGGCGGCGGCCCCGCCCTCTCCGGGCGGCAGGCCCACGACGAGGCGATCGGCCTGCTCATCGCCGGGGTCGAGACGTCCCGCATGGCCATCGCCTGGCTCCTGGAGCTCGTCGCACGCCATCCGGACGTACGCACCCGGGTCGAGGCGGAGCTGGACGACGTCCTCGCCGGCCGCCCGCTCACCGCGGCGGACCTCCCGAGGCTGACGTACGCGCGACAGGTCGTCGACGAAGCGCTGCGCCTGTACTCGGTGTGGATGGTGACGCGCAACGCCACCACCGACCTCGATGTCGCGGGCGTGCGGATACCCGCGGGCAGCACCGTGTTCTTCAGCCCGTACGCGATCCACCGCGACCCGCGCCACTTCCCCGACCCGGAGCGATTCGACCCCTCGCGCTGGGATCCCGGCCGCCGAGCCGTGGCCCGTGGCGCGTACCAGCCGTTCGGCGCCGGGGCACACCGCTGTATCGGGGAAGGACTGTTCGGAATGTCGGCGGTGGTTCTGCTGGCCACGGCGTGCTCGCGCCGGCGCTTCGAGCTGCCGCCCGGTCATGTGACACGGCCCGCGATCAGCGGCGGCATACCGGCCACCGGGCCGCTGCCCATGACCCTGACCCGGCGTACGGCGCACCGGTCGGCCGACGAGTTCCCTTCCCACGAGGAGATGAGTGGATGACCACCGTCGGCGAACACCACGGGCCCCCCGCCCCTGCCCGCCCGTTCCCTCTCGGGAGCGGCTACTTCCAGCGCGAGCTCGACCTGTCCCTGTCGACGTACTGGCATCCGGACACCATGGAGTGGGAGGCCAGGAGCAACGCGTGGGCGGCCGAACTGCTCGCCGGTACGGGACGGAACCGGGAGGTCCTGGAGGTGTGCGCCCGGGACGCTCCCCTGTGGGCGTGCCTGTGCTACCCGGCGACGGCCGACACCGCGCGCATGACCGATGTGGCGCGGATGTCGCTCGCGTACTTCCTCATCGACGACTGCATCTACACGGACTTCCTGAGCGGCGGCCGGATAGGGGAGCTCATCCGGGAATTCGCCGAGGCGGTGGCCGACCCCGACGCCCGCCCGGCCACGTTCCTGGGGCGTTTCCTTGCCACCACGTGGCGGGACATGACGGCCCGGATGACACCGGGGCTGCGCGCCCGGTGGATCGCCGCCACCGACGAGTACATGCGCGGGACCGCGACCGAGGTCGCCTCCCGGGCCGAGGGCCGCGCCTTCACGGCCGAGGAGTACCAGCACGTGCGGGACGAGTCCATGGCCGCCGGGATCGTGCACCTGCTCGGCGAGCACTCGGTGGGCCTGGACATGACGGACGACATCGAGGCGGACCCGGAGCTGTTCGACCGCGTCTGGCGGGCCGCCAACGACCAGCTGCTGTACGTCAACGACCTCTACTCCTTCCGCAAGGAGTACTGCGACGGCGGCGACTTCCAGCACTCGCTCGTCCACACGGGCGTCGTGGCGGACGGGCTGACGCTGCAGGAGTCGGTCGACCGGCTCTGCGGCCTCGTCGAGGAGTCCGAGCGCCGCTACGCGCAGCTCTGCCGCGAGATCCTCAAGGAGTACGACGGCGCCGCGCACGAGCGGATGCGGGCGTATCTGACGCAGGTGGAACGAGGTCTCGCGGGCTCGCGCGACTACGCCCTCGTGGCGTCGCGCTACCACGGCCGCGGCTTCGCGACGGCGCGGGGGAACCGCTACGTCGCGCCGCGGACCAGCGGCTGGCTGGTGCTCCAGCCCGGCCGGAGCGTGTTCCTCGACGGTCCACAGAAGTAGTGCGGTGCACCTGACGCCCGGGGAATTCCTCCCGGGCGTTCGTCGTTCCGGGTGGCAGGAAGTTCAGGTTTCAACTAACCTGGAGCCACACCGAGGAGGTCCGTGATGCCCGCAGTGACTGTCGAGAACGTGCTCACCCTGCCGCGTGTCGCCGCGCCGGCCGATGCCGTGCAGCGCCCCGTGCTCGCCGTGATCAACGCTCCGAGCGGCTTCGAGGGGGAGGGATTCCCGGTGCGGCGCGCCTTCGCCGGGATCAACTACAAGTACCTCGACCCGTTCATCATGATGGACCAGATGGGCGAGGTGGACTACGCGCCGGGCGAGCCCAAAGGGACCCCCTGGCACCCCCACCGCGGCTTCGAGACGGTCACGTACCTGATCGACGGGACCTTCGTCCACCAGGACAGCAACGGCGGCGGCGGGACCATTCAGAACGGTGACACGCAGTGGATGACCGCCGGGTCCGGACTGCTGCACATCGAGGCGCCGCCGGAGGACCTCGTCATGTCCGGCGGACTGTTCCACGGGCTCCAGCTGTGGGTGAACCTCCCGGCCGCGGACAAGATGATGGACCCCCGCTACCAGGACATCCGCGGCGGCCAGGTCCAGCTGCTGACCTCCCCCGACGGCGGCGCGCTGCTGCGCGTCATCGCGGGCGAGCTCGACGGCCACGAGGGGCCGGGCATCACCCACACCCCCATCACGATGATTCACGCGACCCTGCGCCCCGGCGCGCAGATCACCCTGCCCTGGCGCGAGGACTTCAACGGCCTCGCGTACGTCCTCGCCGGTCGCGGCGCGGTCGGCAGCGAGCGGCGGCCCATCCACATGGGGCAGACCGCGGTGTACGGCGACGGCGGCGCGCTCACCGTATGGGCCGACGACACCCAGAACGGCTCGCACACCGGCGACCTGGAGATCGTGCTGCTGGGCGGCCGGCCCATCCGGGAGCCGATGGCGCACTACGGGCCGTTCGTGATGAACACCCGCGAGGAGCTCCAGCAGGCCTTCGAGGACTTCCAGAAGGGACGGCTCGGGACGATCCCGGCCGTGCACGGGATGTAGTTCGCCCAGGGTGCCGGGCGGTGGCGCGCCACCGCCCGGCATCACCCCGCCCCCGCACCCACCTGACGCGACGTCACCCGTCCGGCCCGGACGGGTGGGACAGTCCGTCCGGGGCGTGATCACCTGGGCAGGTGCAGCCGCCCCAGCCGCTTCATCCCCAGCCACTTCTCCCCCGGCCCGTGCGACGCCTCGCCGCCTGGTGCCTCGTCGCGCTGCTCGTCATCGGGGTCGCCGCCGTCGGGGTGTGGCTGATCGCCGCCCTCAAGACCGCCGTCACGCCCGTGCTGCTCGCGCTGCTCGGCACCGCGCTGCTCGGGCCGCTGTACCGGCGGCTCATCCGGATGAAGGTGCAGCGGTCGGTGGCCGCCGGGCTGACCTGCCTCGCAGCCGTAGCCGTCGTCGGCGGGGCGGTCTACATCGTGGCCGCCGCGCTCATCGAGTCGGGCGACCAGATCGTGGCCTCGCTCAGACAGGTCGCACAGGACCTCACCAAGCACTTCGGGGCCGCCGGCACCTCACTGGACGACGTGGCTGCCAACGCGCGCAAGCTGCTCAGCAAGTTCGGCGGGACCGCCGCGTCCGGGGTCATCTCCGGGCTCAGCGTGGTCGCCGAGGTGATCGCGATCGCGGTGCTGGCCCTGCTGCTGATCTTCTTCTTCCTGCGGGACTCCCACCGGGCGGTCGGCACCCTGCGCTCCCTCGTGCCCCGCTCCACCGGCGACATGGCGGAGGCCATGGGGCGGCGGGCGTTCGAGGCCGTCGAGGGATTCATGCGCGGCACCACGTTCATCGCGCTGATTGACGCCGTCTGCATCACCATCGGGCTGCTGATCCTGCGCGTACCCGGCGCGATCGGACTCGGGGCGCTCGTCTTCGTGTTCGCGTACATCCCCTATCTCGGGGCGTTCATTTCCGGCTCGGTCGCCGTGCTGGTCGCGCTCGCCGACCGGGGGTTCGTGATCGCGCTCTGGGCGCTCGGGGTGGTGCTGGCGGTGCAGGTGCTGGAGGGGCACGTGCTCCAGCCCATGATCCAGAGCCGTACGGTCCAGATGCATCCGGCGGTCGTGATGCTGACGATCACCGCGGGGGCGAGCATCGCCGGGATCCTCGGGATGCTGCTCGCCGTACCGCTGACCGCCGCCGCGTTCGGGGTGATCGGTGAGCTGAGGAAGCGTTACGAGGCCGAAGGGGAGCCCACGGACGGCCCCGGCGGGATCTCGGCGGGCGCGCCCTCCGGCGGGCCCGGCTCGTAGAGCTCGAACCAGATCGACTTGCCCGTGCCCCGCGGATCCACGCCCCACACGTCCGCGAGCATCTCCATCAGCAGCAGACCGCGCCCCGACGACGCCCACTCGCCGGGCCGCCGCTTGTGCGGCAGCTCGTCGCTCGCGTCGGAGACCTCGACCCGCAGTCGTCTGCTGCCGTGCTCGCCCGCCGCCTCGGCCACCAGCAGCGCGTCGCCGTCGGTGTGCACGAGCACGTTGGTGACCATCTCGGAGACCATCAGCACCGCCGAGTCGACCTGCTCCTCGTCGGCCCAGTCGTGCAGCAGCTCGCGCACCTGGTGGCGGGCGGTCGCGATCCGCTCCGGCTCGGCCTGGGCCACGGCCAGGACCGTACGGCGCGGGGCGCGGCGCGGCGGCCTGCCGTGCCGGGACAGCAGCAGGACCGCGATGTCGTCCTCGCGCCGGTCGGCGAGCGGTCCGGTCGTGTAGTGCGAGGTGGGGCCGTGGACGGCCTGGACGAGGGCGTCCGCGAGCTTCTCCAGCTCCAGCGAGTCGCCCTCGGCGCGGTGCTCCTCCAGCACGGTGCGGATCCGGGCCCAGCCGCTCTCCAGATCGTGCCCGCCGGTCTCCAGCAGCCCGTCCGTGCACATCATGATCGTCTCGCCCGGCTCCAGCATGATCCGGGTCGTCGGATAGTCGCTGTCCGGGTCGATCCCCAGCGGCAGCCCGCCGTCGGTGGGCCTCAGGATGACCGTGCCGTCGGCCATCCGGATCGCCGGGTCGGGATGGCCGGCGCGGGCGATGTCGAGGGTGCCGGTCGCCGGGTCGCACTCCAGGTACAGACAGGTCGCGAAGCGCGGTCCGTTGTACGGCCCGGCCCGCTCGACCACGTCCCCGTCGTCGTACGCCTCGGTCTCGGCGTACTCGTGCAGCCCGACCAGGAACCGGGAGGCGCGCGCGAGCACGGCGTCGGGGCGGTGCCCTTCGGAGGCGTAGGCGCGCAGGGCGATCCGCAGCTGGCCCATCAGCCCGGCCGCCCGTACGTCATGGCCCTGTACGTCCCCGATGACCAGCGCGATCCTGCCGTTCGGGAGCGGTATCAGGTCGTACCAGTCGCCGCCCACCTGGAGGCCGCCGCCGGTCGGCACGTACCGCGCGGCCACCGACATCCCGGGTATGCCGGGCCCCAGCGTCGGCATCATCGAGCGCTGCAGCCCGAGCGAGAGCTCCCGCTCGTTCTCGGCGACCCCGGCGCGGGCGAGGGCCTGCGCCAGCATCCGGGCGACGGTGGTGAGCACGGACCGCTCGTCGGGGCTGAAGGCGACGGGGTGGCTGAAGGCCGCCATCCAGGTGCCCATCGTGCGGCCCGCGACGATCAGCGGCAGGAACGCCCAGGAGTGGCGGCCGAAGCGCTCGATGACCGGCCAGAGGAGGGGGTAGCGCAGGCGGTACTCCTCGGGCGAGGGGACGTACAGCGCCCGGCCGGTACGGATCACCTCGGCGGCCGGGTACTCGGTGTCCAGCGGCATGTCGGCGAACGGGCCCTCGTCCGTCCGGTCGTACCCGTGATGCCCGAGCACCCGCAGCCGGTCGCCCTCGACCCCGAAGACCGCGAGCCCGTCCGGCGAGAAGCCCGGCATGGACAGGGACGCGGCGACCCGCAGCACCTCCGCCGTGGACCGGGCCTCCGCCAGCGCCCGGCCCGCGTCCAGCAGGAACGCCTCGCGCGAGCGGCGCCAGTCGCCGGTGATGGAGGCGTGCGCGGCGGTCGCGCCGGGGACGGGCTCGGCGACCTCCTGGATGGTGCCGAAGAGCTGGTAGTCGCCGCCGGTGGCCTCGGGCTTGGAACGGCTGCGTACGGTACGCAGCACCCGGCCCTCCTCGTCCATGATCCGCAGCCGGGCCTCGGCGAGGGTGCCCTCCGCGACGGCGAGACCGACGATGGCCTTGATCTCGTTCCAGTCGACCGGGTGGAAGCGGGCGCGCACGGCGGCCTCGGAGAAGGTGCCCGCCTGCGCGGGCAGGCCGAGCAGCCGGGCCGCCTCCGCGTCGAGGGTGACCATCCCGGTTGCGTTGTCCCAGCGCCACAGGCCGGTCGCTATCGCGGCCAGGACGTCCTCGGTGCGCATTTTCCTACTGTATTCACGCGCGGCGCGCGGTGACGTGCCGGACCGCCGGCTGGAGCCGAGCCGTGACAGAGATCGGAGCCGAGCCGTAATCCAGAAAGGGGATGCCCTGCCCGGACGGTAACCTGGGTGGGTCTGCCCACATCCTGCGTGGGTCGCCACATCCCCACCGCGACGAAGACTGGATGAACGACGATGCATCGGTACAGGTCCCACACCTGCGGCGAGCTCCGCGCCTCTGACGTCGGTACCGACGTCCGGCTGAGCGGCTGGCTGCACAATCGCCGAGACCTGGGCGGCATCCTCTTCATCGATCTGCGCGACCACTACGGCCTGGTCCAGCTCGTCGCCCGCCCCGGCACCCCCGCCAACGAGGCGCTCAGCCACCTCACCAAGGAGTCCGTCGTCCGCGTCGACGGCAAGGTCTCCGCCCGTGGCGCCGAGAACGTGAACCCCGACCTGCCGACCGGCGAGATCGAGATCGAGGTCACCTCGGTCGAGGTGCTCGGCGCCGCCGCCCAGGTGCCGTTCACGATCAACACGGACGACGGCGTCAACGAGGAGCGGCGCCTGGAGTACCGCTTCCTCGACCTGCGCCGCGAGCGCATGCACCGCAACATCATGCTGCGCTCCGCCGTCATCGCCGCGATCCGCCACAAGATGGTGGCCCTCGGCTTCAACGAGATGGCCACCCCGATCCTCACCGCGACCTCTCCCGAGGGCGCCCGTGACTTCCTGGTTCCGTCCCGGCTGAACCCCGGCAAGTTCTACGCGCTGCCGCAGGCCCCGCAGCAGTTCAAGCAGCTGCTGATGATCGCGGGCTTCGACCGCTACTTCCAGATCGCGCCCTGCTTCCGCGACGAGGACGCCCGCGCCGACCGCTCGCCCGGCGAGTTCTACCAGCTCGACGTCGAGATGAGCTTCGTCGAGCAGGAGGACGTCTTTCAGCCGATCGAGAAGCTCATGACCGAGCTGTTCGAGGAGTTCGGCGGCGGCCGGCACGTGACCTCCCCGTTCCCGCGGATCCCGTTCCGCGAGGCGATGGTCAAGTACGGCTCCGACAAGCCGGACCTGCGCGCCCAGCTGGAGCTGGTGGACATCACCGACGTCTTCGAGGGCTCGGAGTTCAAGGCGTTCGCGGGCAAGCACGTGCGCGCGCTGCCGGTGCCGGGTGTCCAGGACCAGTCGCGGAAGTTCTTCGACGGCCTCGGCGAGTACGCGGTCGAGCAGGGCGCGAAGGGCCTGGCCTGGGTGCGCGTCGGCGAGGACGGCTCGCTGACCGGCCCGATCGCCAAGTTCCTCACCGAGGAGAACGTGAAGGTCCTCACCGAGCGCCTCGGCCTCGCGGCCGGGCACGCGGTGTTCTTCGGCGCCGGTGACTTCGACGAGGTCTCCAAGATCATGGGTGCGGTGCGGGTCGAGGCCGCGCGCCGCTCCGGGAACTTCGAGGAGAACGTCTTCCGGTTCTGCTGGATCGTCGACTTCCCGATGTTCGAGAAGGACGAGGAGACCGGCAAGATCGACTTCTCGCACAACCCGTTCTCGATGCCGCAGGGCGGCCTTGAGGCGCTGGAGACGCAGGACCCGCTGGACATCCTCGGCTGGCAGTACGACATCGTCTGCAACGGCGTCGAGCTGTCCTCGGGCGCGATCCGGAACCACGAGCCGGACATCATGTTCAAGGCGTTCGAGATCGCGGGCTACGACCGGGAGACCGTCGAGCGCGAGTTCGCCGGCATGCTCCGCGCGTTCCAGTTCGGCGCCCCGCCGCACGGTGGCATCGCCCCGGGCGTGGACCGCATCGTGATGCTGCTGGCCGACGAGCCGAACATCCGCGAGACGATCGCCTTCCCGCTGAACCAGAACGCGCAGGACCTGCTGATGGGCGCGCCCGCCGAGGTCGAGGACGCGCGGCTCAAGGAGCTGCACATCAGCCTGTACAAGGGCCCGGCGAAGCCGACGCCGTACAAGCCGACCAAGTAAGGCCGGAGGAGCCCTGGACGCGGGGCTTCGGTGAGGGGCCCGGGACCGACACGGTTCCGGGCCCCTTCGGCTTTCTGGACCGCTTCGTGCGCCCTAACGAGTCGTTCGCGCCCTTCGGGCCGTCGGTGGGCGGCGGGAACGGGAAGTACGGTGAAATGCCCAGCACCGTACAGACCAGAACAGCGGCGCCGCTGCTGGCCGCCGGACTGCTGCTCGTGGCCCTGGGCTGCGAGTCCCCGAAGCAGCCCGGAGCCTCCGCCCGGCCGGGCGCGCCCGCGTCGACGCCCCGCGCCGCTCCCGCCGCGATCCCCGGCCTCGGCCCCGAGATGCGCGAGCAGATCCCCGAGGAGACGGCCCAGGCCGTCGTCGTGACCGGTGAGTCCGAGGACTCCAGCCAGTCCGCCGTCGTGCTGTACGAACGCGATCCGGTGAAGGGCTGGAAGTCCGTCTCCGCGCCCTGGCCCGCCCACAACGCGCTGAAGGGCTGGACCGACGACCACTGGGCGGGGGACCGCCGTTCCCCGGTGGGGGTCTTCGGCCTGACCGACGCGGGCGGCCGGCTGGAGGACCCGGGCACGAAGCTGCCGTACCACGAGTCGGACGAGTTCAACGCGGAGGGAAACGGCTTCCTGGGCGAGCCCCTCGAGGGCTCCTTCGACTACGTCGTCGCCATCAACTACAACCGCGAGTCCGGCACGTCCCCGCTCGATCGGACCCGGCCCATGGGCAGGTCCCGGGGCGGCGGTGTCTGGATCCACGTCGACCACCGGGGCCCCACGCAGGCGTGCGTGTCGCTGACGCTGGACCGGATGCGGGAGCTGCTGCTGTGGCTGGATCCGGGGAAGGAGCCGGTGGTGGTGATGGGGGACGCGGCGACGCTGGCGCGCTGAGCGCGAGGGGCTCCGCCGGGTGGGCGTGGGGCGTGGGCGTCGGCTGCGGCGGGCTCGTGCCCCCCTGCCCGGCCCCGTCCGGCTGGGTCGATGTGCGGCTCCGCCGCGATGGGGGCGCCTGCGGCGGGCTTGTCCCCGCCCCGCCCTCCCCAGAGCTTCGCCTGGGTGGGGGTCCCCCGGCGAAGCCAGGGGGAGTACCCCCATCCCGCGGCGTCGATTTGCGGCTCCGCCGCGTGGGGGGCGCTGCCCCAGGCCCCGCGCCTCAAGCGTCGGCGGGGCTGAAAGGGTCCGGGGGCCTCGCCCCGAGACCCCCGGTACGGCCTTCGGCCGTGTCCTCGAACGCCGGACGGGCTGGAAGTGGGGCGCAGCCCCACAATCCAGCCCGCCGGCGATCGAGGCGCGGGGGTTCGGGGGCAGCGCCCCCGAGTCGGCGCCCCGCGCCCGTGTGCCTCAGTCCTTCTTCGGGTCCTCCAGGCGCGGGAAGAGCACCGCGCCCTTCGTCACCGTCGAGCCCGCCGGGAGGCGGCCCCAGTCGCCCGCGTCCTGGACCCGCTGGTCCGCGAGGGCGCCCAGGGAGGGCTCCGCGCCCAGGGAGTCCCAGAGCTTCTGGGAGGTGTCCGGCATGATCGGGTTCAGGAGCACGGCCACCGCCCGGAGGGACTCGGCCGCCGTGTAGAGGATCGTCGCGAGGCGGGCCTTGCCCTCCTCGGACCCCGCTGCGTCAGCAGCATGGTCGAATGCAGTCTTGGCGACCTTCCACGGCTCCTGCTCCGTGATGTAGCCGTTGACCTGCTTCACGAAGTCGAAGATCGCCAGGATGCCGCCCTGGAAGTCGATCTCCTCGCCGATCTTCCGGTCCGCCTCGGCCACGGCCCTCGCCAGGCCCTCCTGGACGGCCTTCTCGGCGTCGCCGGACGCGGTCGCCTCCGGCAGCGCACCGCCGAAGTACTTGCCGACCATCGCGGCGAGGCGCGACGCGAGGTTGCCGTAGTCGTTGGCGAGCTCGCTCGTGTAGCGGGCGGTGAAGTCCTCCCAGGAGAACGAGCCGTCCTGGCCGAACGCGATCGCGCGCAGGAAGTACCAGCGGTACGCGTCCACGCCGAAGTGCGAGGTCAGGTCCTGCGGCTTGATGCCCGTCAGGTTCGACTTCGACATCTTCTCGCCGCCGACCATCAGCCAGCCGTTCGCGGCCACGCGACCCGGCACCGGCAGACCCTGCGCCATCAGCATGGCGGGCCAGATGATGGCGTGGAAGCGGAGGATGTCCTTGCCGACCAGGTGCACGTTGGCCGGGAAGGTGTCCGCGAACTTCGCCGGGTTCTCGTTGTAGCCGACCGCCGTGGCGTAGTTCAGGAGCGCGTCGACCCACACGTAGATGACGTGCTTCTCGTCCCACGGGATCGGGATGCCCCAGTCGAACGTGGACCGCGAGATCGACAGGTCCTGCAGGCCCTGCCGGACGAAGTTCACGACCTCGTTGCGCGCGGACTCGGGCTGCACGAAGCCGGGGTTCGTGGCGTAGAACTCCAGCAGCTTCGGGCCGTACTCGCTCAGCTTGAAGAAGTAGTTCTCCTCCTTGAGGATCTCCACCGGCTTCTTGTGGATCGGGCAGAGCTTCACACCCTGCTCGTCCTCGATCAGGTCGCCGGGGAGCTTGTACTCCTCGCAGCCCACGCAGTACGGGCCCTCGTACCCGCCCTTGTAGATCTCGCCCTTGTCGTACAGGTCCTGCACGAACTCCTGGACGCGGTCCGTGTGCCGCTTCTCCGTCGTCCGGATGAAGTCGTCGTTCGCGATCTCAAGGTGCTCCCAGAGGGGCTTCCACGCCTCCTCCACGAGCTTGTCGCACCACTCCTGCGGGGTGACGCCGTTCGCCTCCGCGGTGCGCATGATCTTCTGACCGTGCTCGTCCGTGCCGGTGAGGTACCACACCTTCTCGCCGCGCTGACGGTGCCAGCGCGTGAGCACGTCGCCTGCGACGGTCGTATAGGCGTGGCCCAGGTGAGGAGCGTCGTTGACGTAGTAAATGGGGGTCGAGACGTAGTACGCCTTCGCCCCCTGCTTCTCGGATCCAGTGGCCGCCATGGTCGAAATCCTAACGGCCGTTGGGAGATCGACTCACACCGATAAATTTCCGGCATGCGGATACTGGTAGCCGAGGACGAAGAGCCACTGGCGGAGCTGGTCGCCACCGGGCTGCGACGGGCCGGTTTCGCCGTCGACACCGTGTACGGCGGGGACGCCGCCGTCGAGCATCTGGGGCTGTACGCGTACGACGTCGTCGTCCTCGACCGCGATCTGCCGCGCGTGCACGGGGACGAGGTCGCGCGGCAGCTGATCGCGGCCGGATCGCGGACCAGGATCCTGATGCTGACGGCCGCGGCGTCGGTGGAGGACCGGGTGGCGGGGCTCGATCTCGGGGCCGACGACTACCTGGTCAAGCCGTTCGAGTTCCCCGAGCTGGTGTCGCGGGTACGCGCGCTGCGGCGCCGAAGCGCCCGGCCGCCGGTGCCGCCGCGGCTGGAGCGGCACGGACTGCGGCTCGACACGGCGCGGCGCACGGCCCATCGGGACGGCCGGGAGCTGGAGCTGTCCCCGAAGGAGTTCTCGGTGCTCCAGATCCTGCTGGAGGCGGACGGGGCCACGGTGTCGGCGGAGGAGCTGCTGGAGCGGGCGTGGGACGCGCACGCGGACCCCTTCACGGGCGCGGTGCGGGTGTGCATGAGCAAGCTGCGCGGGAAGCTGGGGGAGCCGGGGCTGATCCGCACGGTGCAGGGCGTGGGGTACGTGCTGTGACGCCGTATCCCGGACGTCATCCCGGACGTCTCGGGCCCGGATCGACGATCCGGACGCGGATCGCCCTGCTGTACGGGGCCGTCTTCCTGGCCCTCGGGGCGTGCCTGCTCGCGATCGTGAACCTGCTGTCCCGGGCGGGCACCCGGGAGGAGGCGGCGTCGATCGCGCAACGCGAGCCGGTCACCGTGCACCGGCTGACCGAGGACGTGTCGCAGGCGGCGTCGCAGCAGATGCTGATGTGGTCCTCCCTCGCCCTGCTGATCACGGCGGTGATCGCGGTGGTGGTCGGGTGGTGGATGGCGGGGCGCGTGCTCCGTCCCGTGCACGAGATGACGGCGCAGGCGCGGAGGCTGTCGGAACACGCGCTGGACCGTCGGATCGCCGTGCGCGGTCCCGACGACGAACTGAAGGAGCTCGGCGACACGATCGACGCGCTGCTGGGGCGGCTGGAGACGGCGTTCGACAGCCAGCGGCGTTTCGTCGCGAACGCCTCGCACGAGCTGCGCACGCCGCTGGCGACGCAGCGTGCCGCGATCCAGGTGGGGCTGGAGGACGACTCGCCGGTGAAGCAGGTGCTGCTGGACAGCAACCGGCGCAGTGAGCGGCTGATCGAGGGGCTGCTGGTGCTGGCGCGCGGTGAACGCGGGCTGGCGGCGCGGGAGGACGTCGACCTTGCGGAGGTCGTCGAGGAGGAGTGCGCGCGGTACGGGGTGAGCTGCGCCGTGGCCCCGGGGGGTGCGGTGGTCCGGGGGGACCGGGTGCTGCTGGGCCAGCTGGTCCGCAACCTGGTGGCGAACGCGGTGACGTACAACGTGCCGGGCGGGACGGTGGACGTACGGGTGGCCGGGGGTGACCTGGTGGTCGCCAACACCGGGCCGGTCGTCGCCCGGGAGGACGTCCCCGGTCTCTTCGAGCCGTTCCGGCGGGGGGAAGGGCGGGACCGGATGGGTCCGGGCGCGGGGCTCGGGCTCTCCATCGTGCGGTCGGTGGCCGTGGCGCACGGCGGGCGGGTGGAGGCGGAGCCGGGGCCGGAGGGCGGGTTCGTGGTGCGCGTGAGCCTGCCCTCCGTCCCGTACGCGGACTAGGGCCTGTCTTTCGGATCTTGCCGGGCCGGCCTGACCCAAAAGACAGGCCCTAGGGCCTGTTCAGCCTGATCCGCCGGACAGGCCCTAGCTCTCGCGGCTGTTCAGCCACTCCGGGAAGCCGCCGAGGAGCCCCTTGTACAGCTCCGCGTCGGTGAGCTCGCGAGGGTCGGGGCCCGCGTGGAAGAACGCGGCGTTGTCGGCCTCCAGCTTGCGCAGGAAGTCGAAGCCCTTGGCCTCGTGCTCGCCGAACGCCACGAACTGCCAGAAGATCGGCTTGGCGGCGGCGTCCGCGAGGGCCTGCTTGGCGGGCTGCTTCGCGTCGGGCGCGCCGTCGGTCTGGAAGATCACCAGGGCGGGTCCGTCGGCGCCGGACTTCTCGTAGTGCTCGACGACCTCCTCGACGGCGCGGTGGTAGCTGGTGCGTCCCATGTGCCCGAGGCCGGCGTGCAGCTCGTCGACACGGCCCTCGTGATCGGTGAGGGTGAGCTCCCCGGTGCCGTCGATGTCGGTCGAGAAGAACACGACATGGACGGACGCGTCCTCGTCGAGGTGCGCGGCGAGGGCGAGCACCTGCTCACCGAGCTGCTGGGCGCTGCCGTCCTTGTAGTACGGCCGCATCGACCCCGACCGGTCCAGCACGAGGTACACCTTGGCCCGCGCCCCGACCTGGCCGGCGGCCTTCAGCCCGGCCCCGGCCGCCTTGTACGCCCCGACGAGCCCGGCGGCCCGCGCCTTGACCCGCGCGAGGGAGTACGCGGACTTGCCGGTGGGCTCGGGGGTGGTGGTGTCGTCGGCGACGGCGGGCTCGGCGCCGGCGGCCGCGACGGGCTCCGGCTGGATGTCGTCCGCCGCCGGGGCGGGGGCGGGGACGGGGACGGAGGGCTCGTCGGCCTTGGCGTTGTCCTGCGCCACGGGCTCGTCGGCCTCGGCCGCGGGCTCGTCCGCCGGGGCGGGGGCGTCCGCCTCAGCCTTGGCAGGCTCGTCGGCCTTCGTCTCCGTGGCGGCTTCCGCCTCGGGGGCCGGGACGTCGTCCCCGGTGTTGGCGGGCTCGTCCGCCTCCACGGTGGGGGCGGTGGCTTCGGCCTGGGGTTCTTCCGCCGGGGCGGGTTCGTCGGTCTTGGTCCCGGTGGCGGTTTCCGCTTCCGGGGCGGGGGTGTCCGCCTGGGCCTCGGCGGGCTCTTCCGCCGGGGCGGGGATCTCGGCCTCAGGCTTGGCGGGCTCGTCCACGGGGGTGGGGGTGTCCGCCTCGGTCTTGGGGGCCTCGTCTGCCTCGACGGCGGGGGCGGGGATCTCGGCCTGGGGCTCTTCCGCCTCGACGGCGGGGGCGGGGATCTCGGCCTGGGGTTCTTCCGCCTCGACGGCGGGGACGGGGGTCTCGGCCTTGGGGGCCTCTTCCGTCTCCACGGCGGGAGCGGTGGCTTCGGCCTGGGGCTCTTCCGCCGGGGCGGGTTCGTCGGCCTTGGTCTCGGTGGCGGCCTCCGCCTCCGGGGCGGGGGTGTCCGCCTCGGTCTTGGTGGGCTCGGCGGCCTCCGCGGGTGCCGTGTCGGTGGCGTCGTCGGCCGCCGGGCGGGCAGCCGTGGCGGTCGTCGCGTCCGAGCTGCGGGCCGGGGGGATCGTGGGGCGGGGGGTGGGGTTGTCGAAGGCCGCCGAGACGAGGTCCGCCGCGCGGTCCTCCGGGGAAGCCGAGGAAGCCGAGGAAGCGGCCGGGGAGACCGGCGTCGTGGGGGCCTCGGCCTGGGGCGGGACGGAGGGCGCGGTCGCGGTTGCGGTTGCAGTCGCGGTTGCGGTGGGGGTGGTCGTAGTCGTGGAGGTCGTCGGGGCCGTCGAGACCGGCCCCGTGGAGGAATCGTTGCGCTCCGCACGCTCGCGTCCGAACACCTTGCGCAGCAAGCTCCGAATGCCCATGGGCGAGGCCTTTCGCGTGAAATGGGTGCGATCAATGTCCGGTCCGGGGACGCCTGGGGCGGCAGGCCCGCATCCCTGGCCACGGCGGACACGTAAGGTTAGCCGCCGCCCGTTCCGGAGGGCGGCAACCCCCTCCGATGTCAAGACCGCCTCGGTCGGCCCATATTCATCGGGCGTTCACTGAACCACCCCCATCCTGCACACGTGGAGCCCTAGCGTCACGGCCGGACACATTCCGACACGATGTCGGCGCAGGGCGCGCCGAAGTTATTGGGGGAAGAAGTGCGCAAACTGCTGCCGCTGCTCGGCTCGAACCACGCGGGCGGCCGGTCCGCCCTCACCTGTCGTTACCGCTGTGGTGACGCCTGCTTCCACGAGGTGCCGAACACCAGCGACAACGAGTACGCCGGCGACGTCATCGCCGGAGCGCTGTCCCGTCGTTCCATGATGCGCACCGCCGCCGCCGCGACCGTCGTCGCCGCCGCGGGCAGTGCCGTCCTCGCCCAGGGCGCCCCGTCCGCCGAGGCGGCGCCCGCCCTCGGCGCCCCCGCGAACGGCCACGGCAGCCACGGCGGCAGCGGCCGCGCCGCCCGGGGCCTTCGCTTCACCCCCGTCGCCCCCAACACCGCCGACCAGGTGACCGTTCCCGACGGATACACCCAGAACGTCGTCATTCGCTGGGGTGAGCCGATCCTCCGCGGCGCGCCCTCCTTCGACCCGGACAACCAGACCGCCAAGGCACAGGCCGGGCAGTTCGGGTACAACAACGACTTCCTCTCGCTGCTGCCCCTGGACGAGCACGGCCGCCAGGTCCTCGTGGCCAACCACGAGTACACGGACGAGCAGCTCATGTTCAAGGGCTACGACGCCGCCAACCCCACCCGCGAGCAGGTCGAGATCGCCTGGGCCGCGCACGGCCTGTCCGTCGTGGGAGTCCAGGAGGAGCGCAGGAGCGGCAAGCTCACGCCCGTCACCCGCCACTGGCTCAACCGCCGGCTGACCGCCACGAGCGAGTTCCGGCTCACCGGCCCGGCCGCCGGCAGCGCCCTGCTCAAGACGTCCGCCGACCCGACCGGCACCAAGGTCCTCGGCACGCTGAACAACTGCGCCGGCGGCACCACCCCCTGGGGCACCACGCTCCACGGCGAGGAGAACTTCAACCAGTACTTCGCCAACGGCACCAGCGCGACCGACAAGCGCTACGGCCTCGGCAGCGGCGCGACCGAGCGCAAGTGGGAGCGTTTCGACAAGCGCTTCGACGCCGCCCAGGAGCCCAACGAGTCCCACCGCTTCGGCTACGTCGTCGAGCTCGACCCGTACGACCCCGACTCCACCCCGCGCAAGCGCACCGCGCTGGGCCGCTTCAAGCACGAGGCCGCACAGCCGCGCCTGACCCGCGACGGCCGCCCGGTCGTCTACATGGGCGACGACGAGCGCTTCGACTACTTCTACAAGTTCGTGTCGAGCAAGCGGATGAAGAAGGGCAACAGCCGCGCCGCCCGCGAGCACAACCTCACGCTCCTCGACGAGGGCACGCTGTACGTCGCCAAGCTCACCGGCGACTCCCCGGCCGCGGAGATCGACGGCACCGGCAAGCATCCGAACGACGGCGAGTTCGACGGCACCGGCGTGTGGATACCGCTGGCCACCGGCAACACGTCGCACGTCCCCGGCATGACCGCCGAGGAGGTGTACGTCTTCACCCGCCTGGCCGGTGACAAGGTCGGCGCCACGAAGATGGACCGCCCCGAGGACGTCGAGCCGAGCCCCCGCACCGGCCGCGTGTACGTCGCCCTGACGAACAACACCAACCGTGGCAAGGGCACCAACCCGGGCGCCGACGAGGCCAACCCGCGCAACCTCAACAAGCACGGCCAGATCCTGGAGCTCGCCGAGAACTGGGACGACCCGGCGTCCGACGGCTTCGCCTGGCGGCTGTTCCTGGTCGCGGGCGACCCGAACGACCCGGCCACGTACTTCGCGGGCTACCCGAAGGACAAGGTCAGCCCCATCTCCTGCCCGGACAACGTGGCCTTCGACCCGCACGGCAACCTGTGGATCTCCACCGACGGCGCCCAGCTCGGCTCGCACGACGGCCTGTTCGGTGTCGCCACGCAGGGCGAGCGGCGCGGTGAGCTGAAGCAGTTCCTGACCGTCCCGAAGGGCGCGGAGACCTGCGGCCCGATCATCCAGGACCGGCGCGTGATCGTCGCCGTGCAGCACCCGGGTGAGATCGACGGCGCGTCCGTCGAGAAGCCCGCCTCGGTGTGGCCGGACGGACCGGGCAGGATCGTGCGCCCGTCGGTCGTCGCCGTCTACCGCGCGGACGGCCGCGGCATCGGCGTCTGACTCCCGTGACACGGGTCCCGGCCACTCCCGCCGGGACCCGTAGGGGTCTCCACCTGCTGGTTCTCGAAGTCGGGTAAGTGAGCGTAACTATGTATAAGTGAGTGTCGTCGTCAGAGCGTGAATCTGACGGAATGGGCGAAGACGCAGGGCGTGCATCCGCAGACCGCGTATCGCTGGTTCCGTGAGGGGACGTTGCCGGTACCGGCACAGCGGGTCGGGCCACGCACGATCCTGGTGAACATCGACGCGAGCACCACGCCCGAGGCCATTGGAGGTCTGGGCCTGTATGCCCGCGTGTCCTCGCACGAGCAGAAGACCGATCTGGAACGCCAGGTCGCTCGGCTGTCGGCGTGGGCAGTGGAGGCCGGCCACCGGGTCGTTCGTGTCGAGGCGGAGATCGCTTCCGGGATGAACGGCTGCCGTCCCAAGGCCCGGCGTCTGCTGGCCGACCCGAACGTGACCACCGTGGTGGTGGAGCACAAGGACCGGCTTGGCCGGATGAACGTCGAGCTTGTCGAGGCCGTCTTGTCCGCGACGGGCCGTCGCCTGCTGGTGCTGGACGACGGCGAGGTCGAAGACGACCTGGTGCGGGACATGGTGGAGGTACTGACCTCGTTCTGCGCCCGCCTGTACGGGCGCAGGTCGGCGAAGAACCGCGCCCGCAAGGCACTGGAGGCCGCCGAACATGGCTGACCTCCGCCCGATCGCCGCGCCGTTCATCGCTCTCGGCCCGTCCGGTGTGGCGGTCCGTGACCGCCTGAAGCACCTGACGCCCGAGGACGAGAAGGTGTTCAGGCTGGTGGGTGCGCACCTGGGATCGCTCGCGTCGAAGGACCTCAAGGCCCGCTGCGCTGACGGGCCCCAGAACTCCGCCGACACGTGGGCGGCGCGGAAGCGGGAGTTGACGGCCCAGTCGTCCTCGCGGTGGGCGGGAAGTATCACCAAGGCCGCGCACGACCAGTGGGCGCTGGCCCGGCGCGGGCAGGCAGCGCATATGCAGTCTCTCGAAGTCGGCGTCCAGGCGATCCGGCACCGCCTGTCGCTCCCGGTCGGCGAGAAGGGCGGCAAGCGCGCTCCGGGCGGCTACCGCTCCGCCCGTGAATGGTTTCACAAGACGCGCCGCCTTCGTGTCCTCGAAGACCGGCTCGCCACCGTCCGCGCCGACTGGGGGAACGGGGTCGTCCATGTGGTGCGGGGCGGTAAACGTCTACTCAACACCCGCCACCACCTCGACGAGGCGCAGCTCACCGAGGCCGAATGGCGCGAACGCTGGGAAGCCGGGCGCTGGTTCCTTCAGGCCGACGGCGAGTCCGGGAAAAGGTTCGGCAACGAGACGATCCGTATCTCGCCCGAGGGCGAGGTGTCGATCAAGCTCCCGGCCCCGCTCGCCGGTCTGGCCAACGCTGCGCATGGCCGGTACGTACTCGCCGCGAAGGTGCGCTTCGCGCACCGGGGCCAGGAGTGGGCCGACCGTGTGGAAGCGAACCGGGCGGTCGCCTACCGCATCCACCACGACACGAGGCGTGGGCGCTGGTATGTGACGGCCTCCTGGCAGATCCCGCCGACCAAGACCGTCCCGATCGAAGCAGCCCTTGCCCACGGCGTGATCGGTGTGGACACCAACGCCGACCACCTGGCCGCGTGGCGCCTCGATGCCCATGGAAACCCGATCGGTCGGCCCCGCCGGTTCGGCTACGAGCTGTCCGGCAGCGCAGACCATCGTGACGCCCAGGTGCGGCACGCCCTGTCGAGGCTGCTGAACTGGGCCGAGTCCTGCGGTGTCACAGCCATCGCGGTCGAGGACCTCGACTTCACGGCGGACAAGACCAGAGAGAAGCACGGGAGCAGGCGCCGCTTCAGGCAGCTGATCTCGGGCATGCCCACCGGCCGCCTGCGTGCCCGGCTGACCTCGATGGCCGACCAGACCGGCATCTCGATCATCGCCGTCGATCCGGCGTACACCAGCAAGTGGGGCGCCCAGCACTGGCAGAAGTCGATGCCCACCCCCACCCGTAAGACCACCCGTCACGATGCCGCGAGCATCGCGATCGGGCGACGCGCCCAGGGGCATCCGATCCGGCGACGGACGACACCGCCCCGTGCACACCAGAGCGATGTGCACGGGCATCGGACCGTCCAGGCCGACCGGCGTGCCCCCGGGCGTGAGGGACCCCGCCCCCGCATTCCCGGACCACGGACACGATCCGTGCCGCCGGACGCGGCGAGTACGCGGGTGACCAGGACATCCAAAACCGTTCGGGATGTCCGCAGTGAGCAGGTATGGGTACAGGACTCACTCCTGCTCACTGATGAGGAACGGTGTCCTACGTGACGCCCGTCGACCGGCGGAAGCGGACGTACTGCTCCGCCGGATCACCCGTGTACGACCACGGCACCCGGGCCGCCCGCGTGCCCAGCATCGTGAACAGCCTGCGGGCGGTCTCGCGCTCGCCCGCGTAACAGGCCGCGTGGGCCAGATAGTTGAGCTCGAGGATCTCCTCCGGCCGCAGCGGGCCGTTCGCGCGCCCGCCGATCCACCGCTCCCAGGTGCGCCGGACCTCCGTCACCGCCAGCTCGTGCTTCCAGTGCTGGCCGAAGTCGCGGACCACCGCCCGGCCCCGGGCGCCCTCGGCCGCGCACCGGAACTCCTCCACGCGCGCGATCTGCACCAGCACCGGCAGCGGGGAGCCGGGCCGCGCCGCACCGGCCGCGTCGCGCGCGACGTCGTACATCGCGCCGTGCGTGCCGTGCCACCGCGCCGACCAGTAGCGCATCAGCTGCACATGACCCTCGATGTTGTCGGGGTCGCGCCGCCGCAACTCCGACCACCACCCGCGCAGTTCGCGCCGCCCCACGCCACGCTCGTACAGCCGCGCCACGGTCAGCAGCGACACCCACGGCATCGGGTCGGCGGGCGCCGCCCGCGCCGCGCCCAGGCAGGCCGTCACCGCCCCGTCGAGCCGGCCGCGGTCCAGCGCGACGCCCCGGCCAGCCGCGATGGCCTGGTCGAAGACCCGCACCACCTCGGTCGCCGCCCGCAGTACCGCCGCGTCCGGGTTGTCCGGTTCGGCCGCCCGCCAGGCCTCGACCGCCGAGCTGCCGGCCGCCGCGTGGGAGAGCTGGCGTATCCGGTGCGTGCGGCGCGGCCAGTCGGTGCCGGTGGCGTACAGCAGATCCCGTACGCCCTGCCAGCGGCCGATCACGATGTCGTGGCGGGCCTCGGTGAGCGGGCGGTCGCCGAAGTCCGGGTCGAAGACGGGCTCGGAGCGGCGACGGGCGGCGGCCATGGCTGTCTGCTTTCTGCTGGACTTGCTGGAGGGAAGCGTCGGAACCGTCAGAAGCGTCGGAACCGTCAGAAGTCCGTGGCCAGCGACTCGCGGTGGCCGGCGCGCCTGCCGGACGCGGAGATCTCGTACTGTGCCGCCGCCTCCATCGCCCGCGCCGCGTCCAGTCTCGCGGGCCGGTAGTACGCGCTTCCCCGCCGCCAGTACCAGAGCATCGGCACCACCCCGGCGGCGAGCCCCCCGACGCCGATGGCGATCGCCGCGTCGTTCATCTCGCCGAGCGACGCGAAGAAGGTCCAGAACATGAAGGCCGAACCGAGCAGCGGCCAGACGCCGCCGAGGAGGAAGTCGCGTACGGACGTCAGCAGCATGCGGCGGTACGCGACGACCGCCGCGATCCCCGCGAGGCCGTAGTAGACGGCGATCTGGAGGGAGATCGCGTTCACCGCGTGGAAGAGGATGTCGCCGACCGTGCCGAGCGCGGTCGAGGCGACGAACATCGCGAGGGCGACCGCGCCGACGACGGTGATCGCCACCCAGGGCGTGTTCCAGCGGCGGTGCACCCTGCCGAGCGCGGCCGGCATCGTACGGTCGCGGCCCATCGCGAACAGCGACCGAGTGACCTGGATGAGGGTGGTCTCCAGGGTGGCGACGGTCGACAGCATCACCGCCACGATCAGCACCTTCCCGCCGACGCCGGGCCAGATCACGGCGCCCAGCACGCTGAGGACGCCCGCGCCGCCGGCCTCGATCTGCTCGCTGGTGAGGATGACGTTGACGGCGATCGTGAACGCCTCGAAGAGGAGGAAGACGATGCCGATGCCGACGAGGGCGGCGAGTCCGGCCGTCCTGCGGCTGTCGCGCGTCTCCTCGCTGAGGTTGCTCGTGACGTCCCAGCCCCAGTAGTAGAACGCGGCGATCAGCGTGCCGGAGGCGAATCCCGAGGCGCCGTCGAAGTGCGAGAAGCCCAGCCAGGACCAGTCGAAGGCGTGCGCGGAGCCCGTGTGGAGGAGGGCGGCGAGCACGAAGAGCAGCAGCAGGGCGAGCTCCACGCCGGACATCAGCAGCTGGGCCCGTACGGTCAGCCGGGCGCCGCCGAGGACGACGAGCAGCATGGCCAGGAACCAGCAGGCGCCGGTGGCCGCGGCGAGCGCGGTGTTCGAGGCGAGGGCCGGGTCGAAGAGGGCGAGGGTCATCGCGCCGGCCGGGAGCGAACCGGCCACCATGAAGATCGTCGCCGAGATCACCAGAGCCCAGCCGGAGAGGAACCCGAGGAAGGGGTGCAGAGTGCGGCCCACCCAGGAGTAGCTGGCCCCGGCGTTGACGTCGATCCTGCCGAGGCGGCTGAAGGCCAGCACGATCCCGAGCATCGGTATCGCGCAGAAGAGCAGCGCGGCGGGGCTCGCGAGGCCCACGGCGCCGGCCAGCACGGGGGTGGTCGCGGCGAGCGAGTACGCGGGGGCGCTGCCCGCCACCGCCATCACGATGGTGTCGAACGTGCCGAGGACATTGGGCTGGAGCCCTCTGCTGGAGTTGCTGCTCATCGAATGTCCTTGCGCGGCAGGGCAAATGGCGGAGGACGCATCGTAGTCCGCCGTCGTAGAGTCGGTGCCATGGCGGATGACGGAGGGAACGCGGGCACCGTACGGGTCGACAGCTGGATCTGGTCCGTGCGGCTGACCAAGACCCGCTCGGATGCGGCGGCGGCCTGCCGCGGCGGTCACGTCCGCGTGAACGGCGAGCGCGTCAAGCCCGCGCACGCGGTGAAGGCGGGCGACGAGGTACGGCTGTTCCACGCCGGCCGGGAGCGGGTGGTGGTGGTCTCCCGCCTGATCCGCAAGCGCGTGGGCGCGCCGGTGGCGACCGAGTGCTACGTCGACAACAGCCCGCCGCCTCCGCCGCGCGAGTTCGTGGCGCCGATGGGCGTACGCGACCGCGGCGCGGGCCGCCCGACGAAGCGCGAGCGTCGGGACATGGACCGGCTGCAGGGACGGTAGGGCGAGGGGCGCGGAGCGGGGGCCGCTGCGCGGGGCCTTTCTCCCCGCCCCGCCCCTTCCCGAAAACTGGGGGCAAGCCCCAGACCCCCACAACCAGCCCCGCCGGCGTTTGAGGCGCGGGGGTTCGGGGGCGGAGCCCCCGCAATGGGGGCTGGGGCGGAGCCCCGGTTCGGGAAGGGGCGGGTAGGGGAAGGAGCCCGCCGCAGGCGCCGCGCCCCCGGCCCACTCGCCCCCCACCGCGCCCCGCCCTCACCGCGCCCCCGCCATCACCCCCGCCGCGGTGACGCGATCGCTCTCGCCGCCGTCACCTCCTGGCGCAGCGCCGACAGCACGCTGCCCTCCTCACCCCGCAGATCCGCCCGCACCTCGTACAGCTCCTCGCTGGAGCGGATCCCCTCCGACAGCTCACGCAGGTGCCGGACGACGTCCGTGACCTCGGAGGGGGCCGGGGCCGCGGCCCCGTGCGTCACCCGCACCCGCGCCGCCGTCGTGACGTCGGCGATGCGCTCGACCGCGACGACCAGCGGCCACCACGCCGCCGCCCGCGTCCCGGTCGGCGGCGGCTCGGTCAGGGCGCGCTGGAATTCGGAGCGCACGGCGGACAGCTCGCGGTACAGCCGGCGCCGCGCCCGCGCCCGTTCCCCCGGGTCGCCGTCGAAGGAAAGCTCCACGTACTGTGCCGCGTCCGCGACCGAGTCCGCGAGGCGGTCGCCGATGCGGCTGTGCCAGCTCTCCGGCCAGAGCAGATAGCCCGCGACGAGCGCGATCGCGCAGCCGATCAGGCTGTCGACGAGGCGCGGTACGAGCAGCGCGGTGCCCTGGCGGTTGATCAGGTCGGACAGCAGCAGGATCACGGGGGTGATCGCCGCGGTCTGGAAGGCGTACCCCTTCACGGAGAAGGCGGGGATCAGCGCGGCGAGCAGCATCATCACGGGCACGTCCCACCAGCCGCGCGGCACCTCCGCGAGGACGGCCGCCGCGACGACGAGACCCGCCGCCGTGCCCAGCGCCCGCAGCACGGCCCGCGAGAAGACCGAGCCGAAGTCGGGCTTGAGGACGAAGGTGACGGTGAGGGCGACCCAGTACGAGCGCTCCACCGTGACCAGGGAGACGAACGACTGGGCCAGTCCGATGCAGAGCGCGAGGCGGAGCCCGTACCGCCAGGAGGTCTCGGAGAGCAGCACGTTGCGGGCGGTGCGGCGGGCCCGGATGTGCAGGGCGGCGGGGCGGCCGAGGCGGTCGTCCACGTTGTCCGGGTCCGGGTCGGTGTCGTGGACGACGGTGGCGGCGTAGCGCAGGGCCTGGTCGACGGCCCGTTCCGAGGGGGTGTGGGGGGCCGGGAGGTCAAGGTCGGGGGCGCCGGTGCGGCCCGCCTCGACGGCGTCCGCGAGGCCGCGTACGGCCGCGGGGATCGCGTCGGGGAGCGGACGCCCCCGCAGATGCGCGGCGGGGGCGGCCTCGACGATCGGGATGACGGCGTTGAGCTGGGCGAGCAGCCGTACGAGGGACGGATTGCGGCCGTGGTCGCGGGTGCGGCGGGCGAGGATCAGGTCGTAGGAGGTGTTGAGGGACGTGGTGACCGCCTGGCGGCGCTCGTCGTAGGTGGCGGCCGTCACGCGCCCGCCGCTGCCAGCAGATCGGCGACCGAGCGGTAGGTGGCCGCGACCGCCGACCGTTCCGGCACGCCGCCGCGCAGCGGCCAGCCGAGGAGGGCGAGGGCGAGCACGAACAGGCCGCCGAGGCCGAGCAGGAGCGGGGCCTTCCACCAGGGGGCGGGCATCTGGAGCCCGGCGCCGACCACCGCGTTGAGCAGGAGCAGCAGTCCGGATACGGAGGCGACCGCGCCGATCGACGAGATCATGCCGGAGACGAGCGCGACGGCGGTGAGGACGCCGACCGCGGCCCAGCCCTCGCCGTACACGAGCGTGCCGAGCGTGACGCCGAGGGCGCCGAAGAGCTGCGGGACGGCGATGTTGAAGAGCCGCATCCGGTACGCGTCGGCGGTGTCGCCGATGACGCCGGACAGCGCGCCCATCGATACGAGCGCCCCGTACACCGGCTCGTCCATGGCGAAGCCGACGGCGAGCGGGGCGGACAGGGCGATGGCGGCGCGGGCGACGGCCGCCCAGGGGATGGGCGCGGGCTGCGGCCGCAGGCCCGCCGTCAGCCACGGGGGCGGAGCCAGTCGCGCCATCGCCGTCACCCCCCGTCGCCCGTGTCGCGCGCGTCGCCGGTGTCGCGCGCGTCGCCGGTGTCGCGCGCGCCGCCCGTGTCGCGCGCGTCGCCCGCGTCGCGCAGTTCGAGCGCGACGAGCAGCGCGCGGTGGTCGGTGTCGGCGAGGTCGAGGAACCGGGCGCCCGTGACGCCGAAGTCCTCGCTGACGAGGACGTGGTCGATCTGTGCCCCGAGCGGCCTGGGGGCGGTGGCGGGCCAGGTCGGGGTGCGCGACGCCCCCGCGAGGCGGGCGCTGTCGTGCAGATCGCCGGCGTCGAGGAGGCGGCGGAAGGCGGCGTGGTCCTGGGTGGCGTTGAAGTCGCCCGCGAGGATGGCCGGGCGGTCCTTGTGCGCGGTGGCGTAGGCGCTGACGAGGCCGAGCTCTTCGCGCCAGGCGTCGACGCCGCCCGGGATGGGCGGCAGGGGGTGGGCCAGCTGCAGCTGGACGGTGCGGCCGCCGATCCGCGCCTCGGCGCCGGGCATGGCCAGTACGCCCCGGATGCCGGGCGCTGGCGTGAGGGGGTGGGCGGAGAGGATCGCCGAGCCGCTCGCGAACTCGCCCTCGACGACGGTGCGGTACGGGTAGTCGGCGCGCGGGATCCGGCCGGCGAGGGCCTCGGAGCAGGCGCGGGCGCACTCCTGGACGAACACCAGGTCCGGCTTCTCGCGCCGGACGGCGGCGACGAGGTCCCCGGTCGCCTGCCCGAACTCCACGTTGGCGGTGAGGACGCGCAGCCGGGCGACGACGGGGCCGTGCGGCGTGCGCGGGTCGGTGTCGTACGGCTGTACGTACCAGCTGGTCGCGGTCAGGACGACCAGGGCGCACGCCACGAGCCCGCGGTGCCGCGCGAGGGCGGCGAGCAGCAGCCCGAGCCCGGCGGGCACCAGCATCCACGGCAGGAACGCGAGCAGCTGCGGCACGGGCGTGATCCCGTCGACACCGACGATCCTGCACCCGACGACGACCCCCGCTCCGGCGAGCGCGACGCCGGCGCCCCGGCTGCCGGCCCGCCGCCAGGGGGAGCGCCGGGGCGGCCCGGCGCTCGCCCCAGGGCTGTCGGCGGGCCCGGCCGTCGCCTCGGGGCTGTCGGCGGGTCCGGCGGGCGTGGATCCGACCGGGGGCGGGACCTGCGCCCCGGGGCTGTCGGCGGGCCCGGCGTGGGCCGTGGGAGTGGTGCCCCGGTCCTCGGGGTCGCCGCTGTGCGGAAGGTGCATGACTCTCGAACGGCCGGCGCGGTCGAAGAGTTCGGCGGCCACCGTACGGCTCAGTGGCGCAGGGCCCGTGCGATCTCGGCGGTCGTCGTGCCGGACAGGTCACGGTTGCTGCGCGCCGTGCCGGCCTGGGACCCGCCCGAGGGGACCGCGTCGATGGTCAGGACGACGGCGTCGAGGAGGTTGCCGTCCGGGTCCCGGAAGTTGACCTGAATCGTGTAGTCCGCGGCTTTTTCGGTGGTGTTCGTCGCGGTGATCATGGCGGTCGTGCGGCCGTCCTTGTCGACCTCGGTGGGGCCGGCCCGTACGTCCCCCTTGGCGTTGATGCCGTCCCGCACCTCGGCCATCTGCGACTCGACCGCTTCGCTGATCTTCTCCGTGGCCCGGGACACCACCGACTCCGGTGTCTCGCCACCCTCCTCCGAGCAGCCCCCCGCTCCCGCCGCGATCGCGACGGCGATGACCGCCACCGCGAACACGGCGGCCTTGCGTATGCCACGTATCAGTCCCATGGGGCCACCCTGCGCCCCACCCCCGGTCCCGGCGACCGGAGAGCGCCCATGCGCGCTACGGCGGCGCCATACGCCACTCCCCTTCATGTACGTCGAACCGGTTGCCGACCCGCGCCGTACGTACGGGGTAAGAAGCCTCGACTCGTGTGGAGGGCAACGAAGATGACGGACCGCGCGGCACGTGAGGCCCTGGTGCGGGAACACATGGACAGCGAGAACCGGCACGAGTTCGACGCGACGCTGAAGACCTTCGGCCACCCCCGCTACGAGATCGTGGCCACCGGCCAGGTCCACGACGGCCCGGCCGAGGTCGCGGCGTACTACCGGGCCACCCGCACGGCCTTCCCGGACCAGCGCAACGAGCTCGTCTCGCTGCGCCACGCCGACGACGCGGTCTTCGTCGAGTTCGACCTGCTCGGCACCCACCTCGGTGAGCTGTACGGGTTCCCGCCCACCGGGCGCTCGTTCCGCTGCCGGATGCTCGCGGTGTTCCTCTTCGAGGAGGAACGAGAGGCGGGGCGAGAGGAAGAGCGACTCGTCTGCGAACGCGTGTACTTCGACACCGCGACCGTCCTCACCCAGCTCGGCCTGATGCCGGGTCTCCCCCTGTGAGCACGACCCCCGGCACCCCTGGGCGGCGCCCCGCCACCACCGTCCACCACCTCGACTGCGCGCCCATGCGCCCCCTCGGCGGCGCCCCGCTCGTCGGGCACTGCCTGCTGGTGGTGACCGGCGACGGACTCGTCCTCGTCGACACCGGCCTGGGCGTGGCGGACGTCTCCGACCCGCGCCGCCTCGGCGGGGTGTTCCGCCGTACGATGCGGCCGCGGCTGGACCTGGCGCGTACGGCGGTCCACCAGGTCAGGGCGCTCGGATACGACCCGCGCGACGTCCGGGACATCGTTCTCACCCATCTGGACCTGGACCATGCCGGTGGTCTCGCCGACTTCGCGCAGGCACGGGTCCATGTGATGGCGGACGAGTACCGCGCGGCGATGCGCCGCGACACCCGGCTCGAAGCGAACCGCTATCGGCCCGCTCAGTGGGCGCACGCCGTGGACTGGGCCGTCCACGACACCGCCGACTCGGACTGGCTGGGCCTGCCCGCCTCCCGGGTGCTGCGCGACCCCGGCATCCTCCTGGTGCCGCTGCCCGGCCATACCCGGGGCCACAGCGCGGTCGCCGTCCAGGAGCCGGACCGCTGGCTGCTGCACGCGGGCGACGCGTACTTCTTCCACGGCGAGATGGACCCGCGCCGGCCGCGCTGCCCCCGCGCGGTCGCTCTCCACCAGCGGCTGGTCGCCGACGACCACGAGCTGCGCCTGATCCAGCTGGAGCGGCTGCGCGAGCTGCGCCGGGCGCATCCCCAGCTGATCCGCGTCTTCTCGGCCCACGACGCGCGGGAGTTCGCGCTGCTGGCTGCGGGGGGCTAGTGACCTGGTTTTGAGTCCGTGGGCCGCCACATGAGTCGCTCCCTGTTTCAGATTGCGGTGTTTGCCTGCGGTTGCCGGTGTCCGGGCGCTG
>NZ_JBEPDM010000040.1:0-69729 GCF_040300305.1 Streptomyces sp. NPDC000410 | reverse complement strand
ACACCCCGCCCCCGCAGCCAGTTCGCCACCCGGTCCGACCGCTCCGACAGCTCCGCGAACGAGAAACGCCCCTCGCTCCCGTCCTCCTCCACCAGGTGCAACGCCGTCCCCGCGTTGCCGTCGGCGATCACATCGAACCAGTCCAGCGCCCAGTTGAAATACTCCAACCGCGGCCACACGAACCCCTCGTAGGCCGCCGCGTAATCCTCCCGATGCCGCAGCAGAAAATCCCGGGCAGCCCGGAACTCCTCCGTCGCACTGCCTGTCGCCATACGTCTGTCCTCCGCATCGTGCAGTCCGTGCACTCACTGATGCCGGTCTCACTACCCCGTGCGCGGTGGTTATGACAACGACCGCCTCACCCGGCGCGCTCGACGTGGCCGGCGAACTCACCGAACCGGACGTCGCGCGCCGATGCCGAGGTCATCGTGGTGAGCAGCCGCTCCCCCTCCTCGGCCACGGCAGTGCGCTGTGCCCGCGTCAGCTTCACGAACGGCTGGACGGTCAGCGTGGAGGCGTCCTCCCTGGTGTCCTCCAGTCGCCACAGCCCGGCGAGGAAGCCGTCGACGAGGAACACGCAGAAGGGCTGGTTGCCCTTCCAGGTGCGCCCCCTGAACTCCCCGGGGACGACCCGGGAGCGGTCGGCGTGCGACAGCAGCAGATTGTCGTACTCGGCGAGGAAGCGCGGCGGGGCCGGGGTGTCCGGGTCGGGGCGGGGTGCTTCGGGCAGGTCGAAGAGCTCGACGCCGTTCTCGTCGCGGAAGGTGAGCAGCTCGGGGCGCAGCCGCTCGAAGGCGTCCCGCAGCTGGGTCAGCATGGACCAGGACTGCATGTCCTTGACCGAGGCGGGGCCGAAGGCGGCGAGGTAGCGCCGCACGATCGCCTCGGGGCCGGGGGCGGGCTCCAGTGCCCGGCCGAACCAGTGCTCCGCCGTGGTCAGCGTGACCTGCCCGCTTCTGCCCCACAGCCCGCGCGGCGTGGTCTGCACCAGCGGTAGCAGACAGCGCGCGGCGGTGGTGAGGGCGAGCGGATCGGCGTCGGGCCACTGGGCGGCGAGGGCCGAGCGGAGCTCCTTGACCGGGCGGGGGCGTTCCTCGACCAGCTCGCGGCTGAGCGCGGCGAGCCGGTCGAGGTCGACTCCGTCGAGCCTCTTCGCGAAGACCTTCAGCTCCCGGTCGGGCCCTCCCACCTGGGCGAACGGCCGCAGGGTGAGGCAGTCGGCGGCGGTGTGAGTGTGGATCGTGGAACGCAGGGTGACCATCCGGGCGACCTCGCGCGACTCCATCAGCGTGGAGAGCTCCTGGGGGTCGAATCCGTGCAGGCGGGCGGCGAGGGCGTAGTACGGCGGCTTGACGTTCTGCGCCTGGAGGCCTACGAGGTGCTCGATCGCGGCTTCGGCGGACATCCGGCGCGCCGGGTCGCGGCGCAGCAGGAGCTGGCGGTCGAGAGTGGCGCGATTGAGGGCCCGGGGGCCGAGCACGGGGTGCTTCGTCGTGACCATGGCTCGCACGCTACCCGGCCTTGCCGACACCTTCTGTCCGCAAGTTCGCCCCCGCTCTCGCCATGCCGCGGCGATAGGGCCCGGATATCCTGCACGGTGGCACCGCGCACCGCGGCACTGCCGCTCCGCGGCCGATCGCACGGGAGGTGACCAGGATGTCCGACCGACGGCCACGCCCCGCGCCGCCGCCGAAGAAGCACCCCTGGCTGCGCCGCCCGGCCGCAGCGCCGACTCCGTCCGCCCCGCCCGCGACGCCGGGTCAGGCCTCCGCGCCCGCGCCCGTACAGAAGGACGTGGGCAGCATCGTGCAGGCCGCGCTCTACCGCGGCGGCCATCGTGTCTCGGCACCGGCGTCGCTCGCCGAGACGTTCCGGCAGCTGCGGGAGGAGCCGGCCGGCATGGCCTGGATCGGCCTGCACCGGCCGACCGAGCCCGAACTGCTCTCGCTGGCCGAGGAGTTCGACCTCCACGAGCTGGCCGTCGAGGACGCGCTGGAGGCCCACCAGCGGCCGAAGCTGGAACGCTACGGCGACACCCTCTTCGTCGTCCTGCGCGCCGCCCGCTACCTCGACGCCCCTGAGGAGGTCGAGTTCGGCGAGCTCCATGTCTTCGTCGGCAAGGACTTCCTGATCACGGTCCGCCACGGCGCGGCCCCCGACCTCTCGGCGGTCCGCCACCGCATGGAGGACGACCCGGAACTGCTCGCCCTCGGCCCGGAGGCGGTGCTGTACGCCATCCTCGACGCCGTCGTCGACGGCTACGCCCCGGTCGTGGCGGGCGTACAGAACGACATCGACGAGATCGAGACCGAGGTCTTCGGCGGCGACCCTGCGGTGTCCCGCCGTATTTACGAACTCGCCCGCGAAATGGTCGAGTTCCAGCGAGCGACCCGCCCCCTGGTGGGCATGCTCCACGGCCTGATGGCGGGCTTCGCGAAGTACGGCACGGACGAGGAGCTCCAGCGCTATCTCCGCGACGTCGCGGACCACGTGACCCACACGAGCGAGCGCGTGGACGGCTTCCGACAGGCCCTGGCGGACATTCTGACGGTCAATACGACGCTCGTGACGCAGCAGCAGAACGCGGAGATGCGGGCGCTGGCGGAGGCGGGGTTCGAGCAGAACGAGGAGATCAAGAAGATCTCGTCCTGGGCCGCCATCCTGTTCGCTCCGACGCTGGTCGGGACGATCTACGGCATGAACTTCGACAAGATGCCGGAGCTGCACTGGGCGGGCGGGTATCCGTTCGCGATCCTGCTGATGGCGGTGGTATGCACGAGCCTGTACGTCATCTTCAAGAAGCGGGACTGGTTGTAGGAACCGGCCTCTCGCCCCTGATCGACTGAGCACTCGGTCAGGCCAGCTCGGCGGCGCCGAAGGAGACATTGAAGCGGTCGCACCAGATGGCGACGCTGGCGAGGTCGGTCAGGTCGACGTCCGCGGGTACGGCGTAGTTCTGATCGCCCTTGTTGCCCTTCAGCTTGCCCAGGCTGACGTGCGTCCCGTCGTCGAAGACGTGCCAGCCCGCCCTCCCCTCCTTGACCGGCGCGTCGGTCAACCAGACGCGCAGGTCCGGTCCGTTGCTGGTGTCCAGGTTCTCCAGGCGCACCGTGTGCGAGCCGTCGGGCAGCCGGATGAGCTTCACCGTGCCGGTGGTCGTGTGCTCGTGGCTGGTGAAGGTCCCCTGCGCCACGGTCGTGGGGCCGGTCGGCAAGGTCGTCGCCGCGGCGGACGGTGCGGCGCCCGGTGCCCGGGAGGAAGCGGTCCCGGTCGTGGAGGGCAGCGCCTCGTGCACGGTGTCGTCCACCCACAGGGCCCAGGGCTTGAACCACACCAGCCCGGCCACGACAGCTGCCACGGCCAGGACCGCCGCTCCGGCCCACCACCGGCTCCTCATGACACGCTCCACGCCGTACCTCCTTCGCACACTGCCTCTGCTGCGGCTATCCAACGCGACCGGGCGCCGGAGCGGGGGCCTGGACGGATGACGAAAGTCTTACGGCCCGGCGCGGACCGCCCCGTGGCGCGGAATCGATCCGTAGCGTCCTCGGCATGCGTGCACTCGTCACTGGAGGGGCCGGGTTCATCGGCTCGCACATCGTCATGGCGTTGGGAAGGGCGGGCCACGATCCGGTCGTCCTGGACGCGCTGCTGCCCAGCGCGCATCCGGCCCTTGCGGAGCCGACAGGGGCGGAGTTCGTCCACACGGACGTCAGGGACGCCGGCGGGTTGCGGGAGGCACTGCGGGGGGGTGGACGCGGTCTGCCACCAGGCGGCCATGGTCGGCCTGGGCAAGGACTTCGCGGACGCCCCCGCTTATGTGAGCTGCAACGACCTGGGCACGGCCGTCCTGCTCGCCGCGATGGCGGAGAGCGGGGTGCGGCGGCTCGTCCTCGCGGGATCGATGGTCGTGTACGGGGAGGGGCGGTACGAGTGCCCCCGGCACGGACCGGTCCGGCCGGGGGCACGCCGCACCGAGGACCTCTCGGCGGGGCGCTTCGAGCCGCGCTGCCCCGGCTGCGGATCCGAACTGCGCCCCGGGCTGGTCGACGAGGACGCGCCGCTCGACCCCCGGAACGTGTACGCCACGACGAAGCTCGCCCAGGAGCACCTGGCCGCGGCCTGGGCCCGGACGGTGGGAGGGACGGCCGTCTCACTGCGGTACCACAACGTGTACGGCCCGGGGATGCCCCGGGACACTCCCTACGCGGGCGTGGCCTCCTTCTTCCGGTCCGCGCTCGCCCGCGGCGAGGCGCCTCGCGTCTTCGAGGACGGCTGTCAGCGACGGGACTTCGTCCACGTGGGGGACGTGGCGGCGGCCAACGTGCTCGCGCTGGAGGCCTCCGAAGGGCTGCCGGCCGGCGCCCTCAGGTCGTACAACACCGGCAGCGGGGACCCGCACACAGTGGGCGAGATGGCATCGGCACTGGCTCTGGCGCACGGCGGCCCGGAGCCGGTGGTGACCGGGGAGTTCCGGCTCGGCGACGTCCGGCACATCACGGCCGACTCGTCCCGGCTGCGGCGCGACCTCGGCTGGCGCCCCGAGGTCGGCTTCGTCGAGGGGATGGCGGAGTTCGCCCGGGCGGACCAGCGGGCACCGGCGGTCCTCCGGTAGCCGTCCTCAGCCCGCCGCGGCGGGCAGCGTGACCTCGAAGCGGCAGCCGCCCGGCACGTTGCGCACGTCGGCGCGGCCCGCGTGTGCCTCGACGATGCCCCGGACGATGGCGAGGCCCAGGCCCGCACCGGCCGGTGGGGTGCGGGCCTCGGTGCCGCGCCAGCCGGTGTCGAAGACGCGGGACAGGTCCTCGTCGGAGATGCCACCGCAGCCGTCGGTCACGGACAGGACCACCGCCCCGTCCCGGCGCTCGGCAGCGACGGCGACCGTTCCATCGGCCGGGGTGTGGCGGATCGCGTTGACGAGGAGGTTGGCCAGCACGCGGGTCATCTCCTTGCCGTCCACCTCGACGGGAACGGCGTCGACCTCCTCCCCCACCAGCCGGACCCCGTGCTCGCGGGCGAGCGGTTCGGCGCCGCTCAGGGCGTCGCCGACCAGGTCGTACACCGATATCCGGCTCGGCCTGAGGGCGAGCGCGCCGGCGTGGATGCGGGAGAGTTCGAAGAGGTCGGTGACCATGGCGGTCAGCCGCTCGACCTCGGTACGGATCTGGCGGTGGTAGCGGGCCGGGTCGGCGGCCATGCCGTCCTCCAGGGCCTCCGCCATGGCCCGCAGCCCGGCCAGCGGGGTGCGCAGGTCGTGGGAGATCCAGGCGACGAGCTCCCGGCGCGAGGCCTCCAGGGAACGCTCGCGCTTCCTCGAGGCTTCGAGTTTGGCACTGGTGGCGGCCAGTTCGCGGGTGAGGGCGGCGAGTTCGGCGGTGGCGGCCCCGTCCGGCGCGGAGAAGCTCCCCCCGTCACCGAAGTCCCGCGCGGCGCGGGCGAGCGCGCGGCTGCGGGCCACCACCCACCGGCCGAGGACGAGAGCGGTGCACAGGGACACCAGCGCGGCCATCGCGACGACGACGGTCACCACCCACAGGTCGTGCGCGGACAGGAACATCGCCTGGGCGACCGCGAGCGTCCCGGCGAGCATCGCCGTCACGGTCACGGCGGCGACGACGGTCAGCGAGACCGCGACCGAGCGGTGGCGTACGAGACGGAGCACGAGCGCCCCGGCCAGCCCGGCGCCGACCGCTCCCGCGAATGCGAGCGCGGCGATGAGCAGGACGTCGTTCATGCCGTGGTGTCCTTCCCGAGGGCCGGTTCGAAGCGGTAGCCGACGCCCCACACCGTCTGGATCAGGGCGGGCATGGCCGGGTCGTCCTCGATCTTGGCGCGCAGGCGGCGGACGTGGACGGTGACGGTGGAGAGGTCGCCGAAGTCCCAGCCCCACACCTGTCGCATCAGCTCACCCCGGCTGTGTGCCGTGCCGGGGCGCTCCATGAAGTACGTCAGCAGGTCGAACTCCCGCAGAGTGAGAGCGAGTTCATCGCCACCACGGGTGGCCCTGCGGGTCGCGGGGTCGACAGTCAGGTCACCGGCGCGCAGCACGCCCGTGGGCGCGGCCGGCGCCGCCGCGCGGCTGCGGCGGAGCACGGACTCGACGCGCAGCACGAGTTCGCGCGGGCTGAACGGCTTGGTGACGTAGTCGTCGGCACCCACTTCGAGTCCCGTGATCCGGTCCTCCTCGTCGCCCCGCGCGGTCAGCATGATCACCGGCAAGGGCCCGGTGGCCCGCAGTCGTCGGCAGACCTCGAGTCCGTCCAGGCCCGGCAGCATGAGATCCAGCACGACGAGGTCGGGCCACCGGTCCCCGGCCCGGCGCAGGGCGTCCACACCGTCGGCCGCGTGTTCGACGGCGAAACCGGCCCGCTCCAGGTAGCCGGTGACGACCTCGGCGACCGTCGGGTCGTCGTCCACCACCAGGATCCGGCCCCCGCTCCCGGGGGCGCTGCTCTCGCTCATGGCGCACAGCCTGGCATCCGCCCGGCGCGGCGGCCACGGCCACCCGGGCGGACGTCGCCCGGCGTCCGCGTTTCGTAAGGACTTCCACGGCCTCGAACCGCTCCGTGCTTCCTACGGTGAGAGCCGTGACCACCATGACCGCAGATGTCGTCCTTCCCTGCCTCGACGAGGCCGAGGCCCTGCCGTGGGTGCTGGCCCGCGTCCCCGCCGGATGGCGGGCGATCGTCGTCGACAACGGCTCCACCGACGGTTCCGCCGCGCTCGCGGCCGATCTCGGCGCCACCGTCGTGCACGAGCCCCTGCGTGGTTTCGGCGCCGCGTGCCACGCCGGGCTGCTCGCCGCCGACGCCGAGTTCGTCTGCTTCTGCGACTGCGACGCCTCCCTCGACCCCGGCCTGCTGCCGGGCCTCGTCGACGACGTGGCCGACGGCTCCGCCGATCTCGTCCTGGGCCGCCGCCGCCCCACCGCGCGCGGAGCGTGGCCGGCCCACGCCCGGGCCGGGAACCTCGCGCTGTCCCGGCTGCTGCGCCGCCGCACCGGGCTGCGGCTCCACGACCTCGGGCCCATGCGGGCCGCCCGCCGCGAGGCTCTCCTCGGCCTCGGCCTGTCCGACCGGCGCAGCGGCTTCCCGCTCCAGATGGTCGTACGGGCCGCCGACGCCGGCTGGCGCGTACGGGAGGTGGACGTGCCCTACCGCCCCCGTTCCGGCCGCTCCAAGGTCACCGGCACCTGGAAGGGCACCTGGCAGGCCGTGCACGACATGCGCCGCGTACTCAACGAGCCTGCGCCGGCCGGTGGTGAGCGCCCGTGACCACACTCCTCGTCATCGCCAAACAGCCCCTGCCCGGCCGGGTCAAGACCAGGCTCACTCCGCCCTTCACGCCCGATGAGGCCGCGGCTCTCGCCGAGGCGGCCCTCGCCGACACGCTCGACGCGGCTCTCGGGGTCCCCGCCGACCGGCACGTCCTCGTGCTCGACGGGCAGCCCGGTGCCTGGCTGCCACCGGGATTCCAGGTCGTCCCCCAGACGGCCGGTGGCCTCGACGTGCGCCTCGCCGCCGCGTTCGCCACCTGCGCGGGGCCTGCCCTGCTCATCGGCATGGACACCCCTCAGGCGACGCCCGCCCTGCTCACGCCCGCCCTGCGCTGGGAGTCGTACGACGCCTGGTTCGGCCCGGCCTCGGACGGCGGCTCCTGGGCCCTCGGCCTCGCCTCCCCCGAGCCCGCCCTCCTGCTCGGCGTTCCGATGTCGCGCCCCGACACCGGGGCCGTCCAGTACGGCCGACTGCGCGCGGCCGGGCTGCGGATCGGCACCCTGCCCGTGCTGCGGGACGTGGACACCGCCGAGGACGCGTGCGTTGTGGCGGCGCAGACGCCCGGCAGCCGCTTCGCCGCCCTGCACTCCGTGTTGACCGCGACGGCGGCGGGAGCGGGCGCGTGACCGCGACGACGGCCTGGCGCGCCGACCCGTACAGCGACGCACTGCGCACCGGGCAGGGCCCTCTCTTCCTTCGCCGCGACGACGGATGGCTCCTGCCCCTGGAGGTCGAGCGCTGGTGCGAGGCTCCTGATCCGGCGGACCGCTCCGTCCTGGACCGCTGCCGCGGCGCGGTCCTCGACGTCGGCTGCGGCCCGGGGCGGCTCGTCGCCGCCCTCGCCGCCGAAGGGCGACGCGCGCTCGGTGTCGACATCAGTCCGGAGGCGGTCGCCCGTACCGTTCGGCTCGGCGGATCGGCCCTGTGCCGCTCGGTCTTCGAACCCCTGCCCGGGGAAGGGCGCTGGGACACGGGCCTGCTCATCGACGGCAACATCGGGATCGGCGGCGATCCGACCGCTCTGCTGCGTCGGCTACGTCGGGTCGTGTCCCACTCCGGCCGGGTCATCGCGGAATGCGAGGCCGTGGACGTCGACGAGCGTTGCGAGGTACGGGTGGACGACGGCAGGGGAGGGCGGGGCGAGCGGTTCCCGTGGGCCCGCGTCGGGGTACGCGCGCTGGCCGGGCACGCGGCCGCCACGGGCTGGGTGGTGTCGGAGCGGTGGGATCTGTGGGGCCGTCGCTTCGTGGCCCTCACCCGTCAGTCGTCCTCCGCGCTCCGCTGAGAACGCCCCCGCCACCGTCGTACGAGAATCCGTGCCGCGGCCACGGCGGCGACCACCGCCAGGACGATCACGAGGTTCCGCGCGTACGGCAACGGCAGGGCGGAGGGGTTCGGCGGTGCTCCGGGCCGGACCAGCAGCGGCAGCGTGACCAGCACCAGGCTCCCCGCCACGACCAGCGCCCCGCGCAGCACGCCACGGTCCCGGCGTCCGACGAGCAGCAGCCCCACCGCGAGGACCAGCGGGGCGAGGATCCCGTCGTGCAGGACGAGCGCCCCGGCGAGCCACAGGAGCACGCCCGCCGGATCCGGCTCGGCCACCACCAGCCACGCGCCGATGCCGATCAGGACGACGCCCAGCCCACCGACCCCGTATCGGAGCACGCTCGCGGTCCTCACAGCACCTCCAGGCGGTGCACCCACTTGGTCTGCAGCACCCCGGGCCGGTTCGGGGCGATGATCCGCGCCGGGAAGCCGTGGTCGAGGGAGAGGGGCTGCCCGTTGAGGGTGAGGGCGAGGAGGCTCAGCGGGTCGTCGGCGTACTCCGCGCCCATTTCCATCACCCGGTAGGCGCCGCTCACCTCCAGCGACGTCACCCGCACGGCGTCCCGGCCCGGCAGTCCACCCGCCCGCTCCACCAGATCCCGTACCCGTACGCCGTCCCAACGGGCCTCGACGCTCCAGCCTTCGACACAGGCGATCGGCAACCGGGCCGCGGCCCGGGGCATCGCACGCAGGGCGTCGAGTGTGAGCGTGTACGAGCGCGGTCCGGCGAGCTCAAGGCGCCACGACTCCAGGCCCCGCTCCGAAACCCCGGCCGCCACGGCGGTCCTGTTCACCGGCAACCCCTGCGGACCGTGGTCCGGGTGCCGGGGAGCGAGCAGGTCGAACGCCTTCAGCGGGGTGAAGGACTGCCCCACCGTCGTCAGCGTGACCACCCCGACGGCGGCCCCTGTACCGAGAAGCAGGGAACGGCGGTCGAGGGCGTCCTCGGCCGGCAGCGCGAGCGTCCCTTCCGAGCGCCGGCCCCAATGCGCCGCGATCTCGGGGCCTTGACCGCGATGTGCAGCAGGAGCGAGCCGGCCACGACCCATGCGACGGCGAAGTGCACGGGCACGAACGAGAAGGGCCAGGGATACCACTCGACGATGTTGAGCAGCCCGGTGAGCACCTGGAACACGGCAGAGGCCACCAGGACCGCGACGGACAGCCGCTCCCACGCGTGCCGCACGGACCGCACCGCCGGCCATACGAACAGCCGCGGATACACCGCCCACAACTTGACCAGCAGCAACACGATCGCCGCGAGACCGGTGGCGACGTGCAACCCCTGGGTGAGCCGGTAGCCCCACACCGGCCGGGTGGGCAGGTGGTCGGCGAGCCAGTGGGGAGGGTGCTGGAGGTAATGGCTGACGAGGCCGGTCGCGAAGCAGACGGCGAAGGCCGCGCCGAGCCCGACGGCGGTCGCCGTTCTCGCGTCGTGCAGACGGCCGGTGAAGGCGGGCGGCCGCAGCGCGGGCAGCGCGGGGCGCGGCGGCCTGGGCAGGCGGGAGGTCATGACGTCCATGACACCGCCGCGAGCAGCCGCGCGGGCGGTTCGGCACCTTACGAATCCCGAACGCCCGGCCGGGTCGGCGGCCTGCCGGCCGAGCCCACTGCCAGGTTGCGCCCATGACCACCCGTGCCCGCCCGCTCGTCGTCACCGCGGTGCTGCTCGCGGCCCTGACCGCCGCGCTGACCCTTTTGCTGCGCGGGGACGCGCTCGGGGTCCGCTTCCTGGCGGGATACGCATGGTGCTGGGCGCTGTTCGCCGCAGCCGTGGTGGCCCTGCGCCGGGTCCCCGCCCGCGCGGTCGTCCCCCTCGTGATCGCCGGAGCGGTCGCGGTCACCGCCACCGGGCTCCTGGCCGGGCCGCGTACGAGCACGGACTCGTACCGGTACGCGTGGGACGGCAGGGTGCAGGCCGCCGGAATCTCCCCGTACGACCACGCACCGGACGACCCGGCCCTGGCGGGGCTGCGCGACGGATGGCTGTTCCCCGAGCGTGACACCTGCGCGCACGGCCACGCTCTCTCGCCGCTCGGGGACGGCCGGTGCACCCGGATCAACCGGCCGGCGGTGCACACCATTTACCCGCCGGCCGCCGAGGGCTGGTTCCTCCTGGTCCACGTCATTTCCCCGGCCGACGCCCGCCACAAGGCGTTCCAGAGCGGCGCCGCCGTCCTCTCACTCGCGGTGACCGGCCTGCTGGTCGCGGTGCTTCGCCGCCGAGGCGACCCCCGCCGGACCGCCCTCTGGGCGTGGTGCCCGGCCGTCCCCGTGGAGGCCGTCAACAACGCGCACGTCGACGTCCTCGCCGTCCTGTTCTCGGTCGCCGCCCTCGCCGTCGTCCCGCGTCGGCGCGTCACCGGCGGCATCCTGCTCGGCCTCGCCATCGCGGCGAAACTGCTGCCCGCCGTCCTGCTGCCCGGCGCGCTGTCCGGCGTACGGAGGCCCCGGACCGTCCTGGCGGTGCTGGTGCCCACGGCGGCGACGATCGGGGCCCTCTACCTGCCGTACGTCCTGCTGTCCGACGGCTCCGTCCTCGGCTACCTGGGCGGATACGCGCGGGAAGAGGGCTACGACGACGCCTCCGCGGGCGGCCGTTACGCCCTGCTGCGGCTCGTCCTGCCCGACGCGTGGGCCCTTCCCGCCGTGGCCCTCGCCCTGACGGCGGTCGCGGTGGCCGTCTGGTGGTACGGCGATCCCGAACGCCCGTGGAGCGGAGCCCTGGTCACCCTCGGGTCGGCGTTCCTGCTCCTCACCCCCGGCTACTCCTGGTACGCCCTGCTGCTCGTCGCCCTCGTCGCGCTCGACGGCCGGTGGGAGTGGCTGGGCGTCGCCCTCGCCGGCACGGTCGCCTACCTGGCGGGCCCCGCGGTGGGCTACGGAGCCGCGACCACCGCGTACGCGGCGGCGGCGGTGGCGGTGTGCGCCTGCGCCGGGCAGCGGCGCCGGCGTTGGTGGAGTAGGAGCCGCCCAGCGAGCCGAGCCAGAACTCCAACGGGGACCGGCTGACCTGCGTGTGCCGACGTCATGACGGGGACCGGGCCGGTGCACGCCGACGTCCAGGGCGTGTTGCGAAAGTAGCTCCGTCCGCCCGGAGGGCGGGGCCTGCGGCGTCTGGTGCGTGCGATCGCAAGGCGGAGGATCATCCTCGTACTGGACGTACTTGGATGACTCCGACAACGCAGCGAGCGTGCGTGCCAGGCGTCGCGGGCCAGGAGGGACTTTCGCAACACGCCCTAGGGGTCGGCGGCGGCTACGCCCCGGTGGTGGAGGGGGCCGGCAGGTGGCCGGACAGGGCGCGGCGGAGGGCCAGAAGGCTGAGGCCGAACATCAGGACACCCAGGGGGACATGGAGTGAAGGCATGTGGGCGACGCCCAGGACGACCTGTACGGACGCGAGGACGAGGAAGCCGGTGGAGTGGAGGATGGGGCGGGGCGAGCCGCCGCCGGGGCGCCAGGCCAGGATCGTGGCGAGCACGTACAGCAGCGCTGCCGCGTACATCACCTTCGAGCCGATGTCGTGCATCAGATACCCGCGGGACGAAGTCAGCAGCATTCCCGCGGTGGCGGCCTGGAGGAACAGGGTCAGGGTCTGCAGGGCTGCCGCGGTCCTGAGCAAGGTGAGTCCGCTCGGCGCCGTCGTGGTTGCTCGGGTCATGGTGGGTCCTCTCGTGGTGTCCGGTCGACGGCGTCAGCGCAGGGTGAGCGGGGTCGCGGAGGTGGCGCGGGTGAGCGTGCCGACGTACGCCTCGCTGCGGCGCTTCGTCGTGCGCGGCATGGTGTCTCCTCCGTTCCAGGTGTTCGGCCTCAAGACACCGCGCGACCGATCACCGTGACAGGATGTGATGCGGGTCACGCCCCGTCATGTCCCGGGCTTCCACGTCCCGTTGTCGGCCGGCTCGGGTAACGCTCGGGAAACTTCGTGTCCGTTCGAATGGCCGCGGCGGGTCACGGTGCCCCGCCGCGGGCATCGAGCCCGCGTCATGATCGCGAGGTTTCGCCATGAGTTCAGTCAGTCGCCCACGAGTGTCGCGAAGGTCCCTGCTCGCTGCCGGCAGCGCCGTCGGGCTGTCCGGTCTGGTGTCGGTGCCGGCTGCTGCCGCGCCGAAGCGGCGGGACACGGCCGGTCGGCACCTTGTGCTCGACTACCGGCCGAGTCAGCCCACCGGCTGGCCGGAGACGCCGGGCAAGCCGACGGGGTCGCTGGGCGGGCACACCGTCTCCAAGGACTTCACCTTCAACGGCGCCCCGCACCGCGTGGCCCTCCTCCCGTCCGGGCAGGGCGGGGCCTCCACCGACCCCGTCTACGAGGCCGTTCCCGCGGACCCGGCCGTCGGCTTCGAGCAGACCCTCGGCGCGGCGTTCGGCTCCCACTACGCGTTCCGCTACGTGGGCGGTTTCCGGGGGCAGAGGGAGTTCCGCGTCCAGTCGTACAGCGTCTTCGCCACCGAGGCGACACCGGAGCAGTGGGGAACCACGTTCGGGGGCGGGCTGTACGTCGTGTACGAGCCCGACACGCGCGCCGGCGATCCGGACATCCACGAGACCCTGCGCTGGATCCAGGTGGTCCGCCAGTCCGGGACCATCGAGAACCGGCACGAGGTCGACAACATCGGCAGGGCGAACCCCTTCTACATGGACGGCGGCCTGACCTCGATCCACGGCACCGAGGTCTGCAACTTCCACGACACCTCGCAGATCTCGCTGGACGCCAGGGTCGACCTCGACGAGGAGTTCCGGGCCGAGACGTTCCTGACGCACGACACCGGGACCAAGGACCGGTCGGGTCGGGCGGTCGTGCACGTTCTGGGCGGGATCAGGTGGGGTTGGCGGGTGAGCCGGGTGGAGTGACCGTCCGGAACCGCCTCGGGCCTGCCGCCTCGTTCCGTACGAGGCGGCAGGCCGGGATCCGTGGCCGGGGCCTGCCGGTGCGCCTGTCACGGCGCGGCCAGGGCCTCCGTGGGCGGGAGCCGCGAGGCGCGAACTGCCGGGTAGAGGCCGGCCAGCGTGCCGATGGCCAGGGTGGCTGCGATGCCGCCGAGGACCGCCCAGGGGGGTATCACCGCCGTCCAGTCCTGGGAGAGGGCGTACCCGGTGGTCACCGCCGCCCCGAGCAGTGCGCCGCCCGCCCCGCCCAGGGCGGACAGCAGCAGGGATTCGGCGAGGAACTGGGTGCGGACGTGTCCCCGGGTGGCGCCCAGGGAGCGGCGCAGGCCGATCTCGGCGCGGCGTTCCAGGACCGAGATGACCATCGTGTTGGCCACGCCGACGCCGCCGACGAGCAGGGCCACCGCGCCGAGGCCGAGGAGAAGGCCGGTGAAGGCCTTGCTCGCGGCCTGTTTGGCGACGAGGGCGTCGGAAGGCCGGGAGACCTTGACCTCGTTCGGCGCCTGGGGGTTGGCGGTGGCGCCGAGGACGGATCTGACCGCTTCCACGTCTCCGTCCGCGCTGCGCACGTAGACGCGGGTGGGCCGGCCGTCGAAGCCCAGTACGGTCTCGGCGGTCGGCCAGCCCACAAGGGCCGCGGCGTCGAGCTCCGGGGCGAGGGCGACCGGTTCGAGGATTCCGATGACGGTGAACCACCGCCCGCCGATCAGTACGCGGGTGTCCGGGCGGGCATGGCCGACGCCCAGGCGCTCGGCGGCCTCGGTCCCGAGCACGGTCGCCGGATATCTGCCGGTCGCCGCGTTGAGCCAGGTGCCGCTGCGCAGCCCGGCCCCGGTGGCGGCGGGAAGGCTCGTGCGTACCGCGTACGTGGTGATGCCGCCGTTCTCCGTTTCGGGGATCTTCCCGGTGCGGAAGACGTCGGCATCGGGGAGTTTGCCGATGGCCGACGTGGAGGTCACCGGCCGGATATGCGCGATCATCCCTTCCGCGGTGGCCGGGAGTTGGGCCGTGCCACCGGTCAGGGTGTCGCCCGGGGCCACGGTGAGAAGGTTGGTCCCGAGGGTGGCCAAAGTGCGGTCGAGCTCGGCGCGGGAGGACGAGGAGACCCCGACCACGGCGACCATCGCGGCGATGCCGATGGCGATTCCCAGCGCGGAGAGCACGGCCCGCGTCGGGCGGGTCCGCAGGCCCGCGGCGCCGACCCTGACCACGTCGCCGGGCCGCATCCGGGCCGGCCGCAGGGCGTCGGTGGTCATGGGCTCACCTCCGCTACCGGGGCCCGCTGTTGGCGTACGTCTTCGATGACCCGGCCGTCGCGCATGCGCACCTGGCGCGGCAGGGACGCGGCGAGCTCCCGGTCGTGGGTGATGATCACGACGGTGGTGCCGGTGGCATGGAGCTCGCGCAGCAGCCGCAGCACCGCCTGGCCGGACACCGAGTCCAGCGCCCCGGTCGGCTCGTCGGCGAGCAGGAGCGCCGGGTCGCCGGCCACCGCACGGGCGATGGCCACGCGCTGGCGCTCGCCGCCGGACAGCTCGTGCGGGTGGTGGTCCATGCGGTGGCCGAGCCCGACACGGTCGAGCACCGCCGCCGCGCGGCGCCTGCGCTCGGCCGGCCGCAGCCCGCGGTAGAGGAGTCCGTCGGCCACGTTGTCCAGGGCCGAGGTGCCGGCCGCGAGGTGGAACTGCTGGAAGACGAACCCGATCCGGGAGGCACGCAGGGCGGACAGCTCGGCGTCCGAGAGTGCGCCGACGTCGTGGCCCGCGACGTGTACGTGACCGGTGGTGGGCCGGTCCAGGGTGCCGAGCAGGTTCAGCATCGTGGACTTGCCGGAGCCGGAGGGGCCGACGATGGCGGCGAGTTCACCGGGGCCGATGGTCAGGGAGACCCCGTCGAGCGCGGTCACTCCGCCGGGGTAGGTCTTGGTCACATGGGTGAGGGTGATCACTTGGGTATCCCCACCTCGGCGCCCTGGGAGATGCCGCTGCCGGAGATCTCCACCCGGCCGTCGGCGAAGAGCCCCGTGGTGACGGGGACGTACGTCGAGGTCGAGCCCTTGACCAGTTCCACGCCGAAGCCGCCCTCGGCGAGGGCGAGCAGCGCGGAGACCGGCACGGTGAGGACGTTCTCGCGCGTGTCCGCGGTGAAGGTCACGTGGACTCCGGCCTCGTCGTACGCACGGACGGCCTTGCGGGCCCTGGCATCCGCCAAGGCGACGATCACTCTGATCTTCGTCTCCGCCTTCTTCTGCCCCTCGGCGGGCTTGGACACGGTGGAGACCTCGGCGACGGTGCCGTGGACCACGGCTCCGTCGGGGAGCGTGACCCCGACGGGACTGCCCTGCTCGGCCAGCCGCCGGTCGGAGCTGTCCAGCTCCGCCGTGACGGCGTTGGCGGTGCCGGTGTACGACAGCACGCTCCGGCCCGGTCCTGTCTGGTCCCCCGCCTCCGCCTCCAGATCGGCGACTCGGATCGCGTCGGCGGTGAAGACGACCCGGCCGAGCTCCACGGTCCCGGTCCTGTTCAGGCCGAGGTCGTCCTGCCACCGCCGGACTGCTTTCGCCGTCGCCTCGGTGTACTCCTCGTCGGGAGTGAACCCGGTGTGGCCGAGCGCGGCCAGGTTCTCCTCCAGTTGCCTGACGTCGGGCCCCTCGGAGCCCTCCGCCAGGGCGCGGTAGGCCGGCAGAGACCCGTACAGCACCACCACTGGCTGGTTGTCCACCGCGTACAGGACCTTGCCGCGAGTGATCTCCGCTCCCGGCTTCGGCAGCCGGGTGAGGGTGCCGGGAAGCCGGCCGGCCGCGGTCCGCTCCCTACCGAAACCGAGCTGGGCGTCAGCGGTCCTGGTGTCCTTGAGCGTCCGCCGCAGCACTTCGGCCGTCGCGGGAGGCAGACCGCTCGCCGCCTTGTCACCGGCTTCGCCGCTGCCGTCCGGGGCGAGGAAGGCCGCCGTGCCCGCGCCACCCCCGGCCAGGACGAGGACGGCGGCCGTCACCATCGTGGCGCGTCGTGTGCGGTGTCGCCGCCGGCCTCGCCGGGGCGGCGGTGGGTCCGACGGCTGCTCACCGAAGGGCTCATGAGGTTGCGCGATCGTCACTGGGCAGCGCTCCCCGCGCCCTGGCGCTCGCCCTGGGCGCCGCCGCACTTCTTCCAGGCGTTCTCGAAGTCCGGGTCCTCGGCCTGTGCGGGGCCGATGTCGATGCCCTGGCCCTCCTTGGGGTCGGCGAAGGACGGCACGCCGTTCTCCCGCATGCACCGCGCGAGGTCGAGCATGGCCTTGCGGTCCTTGGAGTCGTTCTGGTCGGCGGGTGCCGGCGGTGCGACCGAGCGGCACGCCTCGACGGCTTTCTCGGCCTTCTCCTTGTTCGAGCCGTCGACGGAGAGCCCGATGCCCTGACCGGGCTTGGGGTCCGCCACGTCCAGGCCCTGCTGCCGCAGGCACCGGGCGTACCGCACGTTCATCTCGTCCCGGCTCAGGCCGGGAGCGGCGGTGCTCGTCGGGCTCTTGGTGCCACCGTTCGCGGAGGCCACCCCGGGGCCGTCGGGCCCGGACCCGCAGGCGGTGAGTGTCAGAGCCAGGGCGGCCAGGGGCAGGGCCGCGAAGAAGGCGGGGGTACGTACACGAGGCATGTGAGGCATCTCCTTGCCTATGGCCGGCGGGGTGCCGACCGACGGAAGGGATGCAACTCCTGGTGCCGTTACCTCACTGTTTCCCCGTCGGGGCCGCCGACCTCGCAGCCCCCGTGGACGATCGCTTACGAGAAGGAAACGGCCCCTTGGACAACCATGGGCACGAGAAGTATCGGCCCGCGGGACGGGCGGCCCCGAGGGAAGGACGGCAACGAGATGCGGCTGCTGGTGGCGGAGGACGAGCGGCTGCTCGCCGAGGCGATCGCGGAATGGCTCCGGCAGGAGACCCACGCGGTCGACGTCGCCCACGACGGCGCCGCGGCACTGGAGCGGGCAGACGTCAACGACTACGACGTGATCATCCTGGACCGGGACCTTCCCCTGGTGCACGGTGACGAGGTCTGCGCCCAACTCGTCGCATCCGGCAGTCAGGCACGGCTGCTGATGCTGACCGCGGCGGGCGAGATCACCGACCGCGTCGCCGGGCTCTCCCTCGGCGCCGACGACTACCTCACCAAACCGTTCGCCTTCCCCGAGCTCGCCGCCCGGGTCCTCGCACTCGGCCGACGCTCCCGCCCGGCCGCGCCGCCGGTGCTCCGCCGCCGTGGCATCACCCTGGACCCGGCACGCCGCGAGGTGTTCCGGGACCACCTTTACGTACCCCTGGCGAAGAAGGAGTTCGCCGTCCTGACGGAGCTGCTGCGCGCCGACGGGGCGGCGGTCTCCACCGAACACCTCCTGGAGAAGGCGTGGGACGAGCACACCGACCCCTTCACCGGGGCCGTCCGCCTCACCGTGCTCAAGCTCCGCCGTAAGCTCGGCGACCCGCCCGTCATCGAGACCGTCACAGGAGTGGGGTACCGGATCCCATGAAGAAGCGCCGCCTCACCCTGCGCGCCCGGCTCACCCTGCGCGCCCGGCTCACCCTGGTCTACGGCGGGCTGTTCCTCGCCGCCGGCGTCGTCCTGCTCGCTGTCACCTACGTCCTGTTCGCCCAGCAGCTCGACCGGGGCGGGGGCCTCAGCGTCCATTCCGACTCCGGCGGCAACGCGGCCCCGCGGCAGGACGCCCGGTCCGACAGCCTCAACTGGGTGGCCGGCGAGCAGAAGAGACTGCACGATGCCGCCACGGCCTCGCTCATCACCCAGGGCAGCATCGCGCTGACCCTCGTCGGCGGCGTCGCGGCGGGCCTCGGCTGGCTCATCGCCGGCCGGGTACTCGCCCCCCTGCACCGGGTCACCGACACCGCACGCCGTATCGCCTCCGCCCCGGCCGCCGACCGGGGTCTGCACGAGCGCATCGCGCTCGACGGCCGCGACGACGAGGTGAAGGACCTCGCCGACAGCTTCGACCTCATGGTCGAGCGGCTCGACCGGTCCTTCGACGGCCAGCGCCGCTTCGTGGCCAACGCCTCCCACGAACTGCGCACCCCGCTGACCGTGGGGCGCGCCCTCGTCGAACTGGCCATGCACCGCAAGACCGCTTCCCCCGACGTGAAACGACTCGGTGAGGACCTTCTGGAGATCAACGACCGGCACGAGCGGCTCATCGGCGGACTGCTGCTGCTGGCCGGCTCGGAGAACCACATCCCCGAGCGGCAGAACCTCGACCTCGCGGACGTGGTCACCCATGTGACCGCCCAGAGCGGCCCCGAGGCCGCGAAGGCCGGGATCACCCTGCACGAGGACGCCGGCCCGGCCCCCACCACCGGGGACGCCCTGCTCATCGAACGGCTCGTCCAGAACCTCGTGGAGAACGGTCTCCGGCACAACACCGGCGACGGCGGATGGGTACGCGTCACCAGTCGCACCCGCGAGGACGGCCGGGCCGAGGTCGAAGTGAGCAACACCGGCCCCGACGTACCGTCCTACGAGGTTCCCACCCTGTTCGAACCGTTCCGCCGCCTCGGCACCGAACGCCTCGTCACCGCCAAGGGCGCCGGCCTCGGCCTGTCCATCGTCCGCTCGGTGGCCCGCGCCCACGGCGGCGAGGTCACCGCCCGTCCCCGCCCCACGGGGGGCCTGACGGTCACCGTGACCCTGCCTCAGGACACCGCGGCATCGGTGGGGCAGCTCACCGTGCGGGTGACGCGGCCGCCCAGCGATGCCTGATGTTGGCCGCCGAAGCCTTGGCCACTGCCACCGGGTTCAGGAAACGCAGCGGACCGATCATGCGGGATCCGAACAGATGCATGTGCCGCGCCATCGATTCGTCGCGTGCTGCCGCCGAGAACATCAGCCGCTGCAGGGGATTGAACGGGCGGGCCTTGGCGAAGTCGGCGGCCATGTACTGGTGACCGCTCAGCCCGCGACGGTGTCTGCGCGCGTACGCCACGAGCGACCTGTCGAGGTCTCCCCGGCCGGTCAGGGCCGGGGCGACCCCCTCTGCCAGCCATTGCGCGGACTGCAGAGCACTCCCACATCCCACTCCCCACAAGGGATCGCTGGTCAGGGCGGCGTCGCCGATGAGCGCGACGCCCGGTGCGGTCGGCCTGCGGCTCTGGAGCGGGTAGTCGACCATGCCGATGATCTTCGTGATGCGCTCGGCGGAGTCGATGGGCGGAGCCTCGGGCAGGGCACGGATGAATGCGAGGAAGCTGCCCTCCAGGTCTTCACGGAAGGCCGGCAGCCGCTTCTTGTCCGGGAGTACCGCCATGACCGTCACCCCGTCGTCGTTGGGGAACGCGTACGCCATGTCGGGCTCGAGGAACCATGTGTGGCTGACCCCACCGTGCAGCGGAAGGCCGCGGAAGTGCGCGAAATAGCCGAACCGCTCGTTCTCGTGCAGACGGGCAGGCAGCCCGGCGAATTTCCCCACGGCCGAGTCCTTGCCATCGGCGCCGACCACCAGGCGGGCCCTGATCTCCCGCTCGCCCTGCGGTGTCGACGCGCGCACCCCGACGGTGCGTCCGGCTTCCCGGACCAGCCCGGCCACCTGGTGACCGAGGAGCAGATCGACGCCGGGGGTCTGCGCCGCATGGGCCCTGATCAACGGGTCGAGGGTGCTGCGACGGATGTTGTACCCGTACGGCAGCTCGGGGCCCGCCTGCGCGGCCCTGGGCTCGATCCATCCCCAGCGGGTGTACCAGCGGGCGTCGTTGTGGACTGCTCCCGCCTTCTCCAGGGCGGGGACGAGGCCGAGTTCGTCCAGCACGGGGTGGGCGTTGGCCGTTATGGAGTGGGTGCACAGCACCTTGTACGCCTCGGGGTCCGAGCGACGTTCCAGCAGGGCGACGCGGACACCGCGCCGAGCGAGCAGAGTCGCCGCGGCGCTGCCGGCGAGGCTGGCTCCGCTGATGACGACGTCGTAGTCGTATCCCGCGCTCTCAGGCTTGGTCATGTGCTGATCGCTCCCTTTGGGGTGTGGTGCCGTTCATGGGAGTGGTGCGGTGCATTGCTGTCAGGCACATGACCAAGTGTAGGGAGCCGTGCGGCGGATGATGTGTGGTCAGGCCGCGTGTCGCACTGTCGGCTCATCCGTGGCCTTCGCCGCCGGATGTGCCTTGGTGAGGGTGCAGACGCCGTCCGCGCACCTGCGCTCCAGACGGCCGCGGGAGATGGTCTGCGCCAGGCCGACCATCCAGCAGGTGGGGCAGCCGCGGAAGGCGATCAGGGCCAACGGGGCCGCCAGCAGCGTGGCCGGGCCGGCGACGGGCACCAGGGCGATCGAGCCGATGATCAGCCCGAAGCCGATGGCGCCGCGCGCCAGGTGGCGTGGGACGGACGCGCTGGCGAAGTTCGTCCCTGTCGCCGCGGACGGTGCGGTGGCCCGGTCCGTATGCGCGCCCTGCGCGGGCTTCACGGTGTTCACGGCGTTCACGGTCGTGAATCTCCTTCGACTGGTCGGTCGGGTGCTTGGTGGGGTGCTGTGACGGGTGCTTGGTCGGCTGCTGCCAGCGAGTGACGCAGCGCCGCGCGCGCTCTGTGCAGCCGCGACTTCATCGCGGCGTTGCTCAGGCCGAGCGCATGGGCGACGGTCCTGCCGGGCAGGCCCTGGACGTCCCGCATGATCAGGACCTGCCGCTGGTCACGGGGCAGGGCGCCGACCGCGGCCGCGATCCGCTCCGCCTCCAGCCTGTGCAGCACCGCGTCCTCGGCGGACCGTTCCGCGGTCGCCTCCGGTTCGGCCGACGCCTCGTCGCTCCGCGAGACGAGCAGCCGTACCTGCCGGAGGCATTCGTTGCGCACGATCCGGAACATCCATGAGGCAAGCGCGCCAGAGGCCCGCAAGGTGCCGATCTTCCGGTAGAGGATGATCAGCGCCTCCTGCGCCGCGTCCTCCGCGTCCTGCGGCGAGGCGCACAGTGACAGGGCGAACTTGCGCACATGGGGCTGCGATTCCATGACGACGGTGGTGAGCGATGTGACGTCGCCGTCCTGAGCGGCCTTGATCAGCCGCTCGTCCGGCCAGGGGAAGCGTTGGTTCATCTGCGACTCGTTCCGGAAGGCGTCCCGCGCGCGGGCGCCGGTCAGCCTCGGCTCCTGTAGCGCCGCATCAGGTGCCAGCTGCACGCGCCCACGAGCAGGGCTCCGATCACGACGAGGCCAGTGACCATCATGGGTGTTTCCTCCTGGTTCCGCCGGCCCGTTCGGCCGGTACACAGACAAGAGGCGGGGAGGTCCGGAAAGGATTCGCCTCCGGCCGGAGTTCTTCTTCGAACCGGCATGGCTGACATGTCCATCGGCGTACACGGACGGGACCGCCTCAGCCGTGCCGCCCCGTCACCCCCACCCATGAAGAAGGCCGATCACTCGCTGATAGCTTTGCTCCCCCTGCCTTCTTTGCTCAACGGGGGATCCATGAGCCAGCCTCAGTTCCAGTCGCCGCAGCACAACCCGTACAACCAGCAGCCCGGCCAACCGCCGATGCCCCCCGCGCAGCCGCCGATGCAGCCCTGGCAGCAGCCGCAGATGCAGATGCAGCCCGGCCAGCCGTACCCCCCACAGCCCGCACCCTTCGGGCAGCAGCCGAGGTCCGGGCACCCCGTCGGCGCCTCCTTCCTCGGGTTTCTCGCCTCGGTCGTCGTCTCGGTGATCTACACCGGCATCACGCTGGCCACCTACGAGGAACAGTCGGCCGAGACGGCGCATACCCTCTACGTGCTCCACGGCCTGCTCAACGGAGCGGCGGTGGGCGTGCTGATCGGCCTGGTGGGCCGCCGCAGCACCGGCGCCCAGATCAGCGGGGCCGTCATCGCCCCGCTCGGTACCTTCTTCGGTTACACCAACGCCATTCCACTCATCATCGCCGACGGCCAAGGGGTCCCCGCCATCGGCGACATGATGGAGGTCGACCCGTTCATACCGGCCAAGGCATGGTGGGGCAGTCAGAGCGGCACCGAGTGGCTCTCCCTGCTCGGTCTCGCGGTCGCCGCCGCAGCGGCCTGGGGCCTCGCCTACGTCATCGGGAAGCGTCGCTGAGGAGTTGGGCGCGCTCGCTGCCGCAAACGCTCCCGCATTTAGGGGGTGGTGAGCGGTTGTTATAGCGTGCTCGCGTCAAAAGACGCACCTCAACGCGCTCACGGGGGACTCCCGCATGACCTTTCCGCCGCAGCAAGGCCCTGGCCCGTACGGTCAGCCCGGCCCATACGGCCAGCCCGGCCCGTACGCGCAGCAGCCGCCGCAGGGATACCCGCCCCAGCCGGGGTACGGCTATCCGCAGCAGCAGCCGCAGCAGCCGTACCCGCCCCAGCAGCAGCACATGCAGATGCAGCCGCCGCCTCAGCAACAGCAGCAGCAGTGGGCCGCACCACCGCCGCCGGCGCCGGCACCGCCGTCCCGGGGCGGGGGCATAGGCTTCATGAAGATCCTCAAGGGCATCGGCATCGTGGCCGCCGTCATCATGATCGCGGTGGGCTACTTCCTGAGCCAGGACGACGCCGACCACGCGGAGGCCGGAGACTGCCTCAAGAACACCGGGACCACGGTGTCGCCCGAACTGCAGGTGGTGGAGTGCGGTGACGCCCTGGCCACGTACAAGGTGGTCGAGGTGATCCCCGACACCCTGGACACCACCAAGTGCGAGGGCAAGTCGGACGTCGGCTACCTCGAGCAGACCCGCGGCGGCCGGCGCAGCTCGGGCAAGCAGTTCGTGCTCTGCCTCGACGAGCTCAAGAAGTAGCAACCGAGGAAGTGAACGCCCCGGGACCGGACGGACCCGGGGCCTCCGCCGGCCCGGACCGTCGAGGACGCCGGTTCAGCCGCGTTCGCCCAGCACCTCGAGGTAGTGCGGGTTGTGCATCACACCGAGGATGTTGCCGAACGGGTCGAGCACGGCTCCGGCGCGGAAGTCGCCGTAGTTCCGCAGCGGCTCGTGCTCCTTCGCCCCGAGCTTCAGCAGCCGCGCGAGCTCCGCGTCGACGTCGTCCACGTGCCAGTACGCGACGACGCCTGCCGGGGCGGACGGGGTGCGCGAGATGCCGAACTCCTGCGAGTGGTCGCCGAGCCGGAACTCGATGTAATCGTCGCGCTCGAAGTACGGCTCCACACCCAGGACTTCGGAGTACCAGGCACGGGCGGCGGCCAGGTCGTCGGCGTGGTAGCGGATGGTGGCGAGGCCACGGAATGTCGTCATGGGGAAAGCATGCCTCGCATACAGGTCAGTTTCTGTCCTCTATGACGGGTGTTCCGTCACTCGGGAGCGCTCAGGAGCACTCGGGAGCCGGACGCCGCGTTCCTCGGTGAGCTGGGCGAAATCCGTGATGACGGGTACGAGTTCGCCGCGAAGCCACAGGGGCAGCTGGTCGCGGTGGTGTGCGCCCCCCGGGATGCCGCGGGCGCCCAGCGGGACGATCCACAGGCTGTTCTCGCGGTGCGCGAGATCCCATACGTACCGGGCCGACGGGCCGCGCGGGCTGAGGTCGGTGACGCCGGGTGTGCTCGAGGTGGCCAGGACGCAGTCGTGGTCGCCTCCCAGTCCGGGCCACGGCTCGTCCTCGGCTGCGGGGAGGACCCGGCCGGGGGCGAGGCGATGGAGCGTGCCCCAGGGGACGGGTTCCGCTGCGGCGACGTCGCCCATCGCCGCGCGGACGATTCCCGGGACGTCGAGGCCGGGCAGCCGGCCGGTGGCCAGCAGGTTCTCCAGCGCGAAGGCGACCTTCGCGGTGAGCGTCAGCCAGGGCTCGAACACCGTGGGATAGGGCAGGGGCTCGGCGAGACTCTTGAGCTGTGGCGCGGCGGCGACCCGGCGGGCGACGGACGAGCGCAGGCGGGCGTAGTCCGCGGCGGCGATGCTGTCGGCGTCCATACGGCGGTCCCAGGACAGCAGACGTGTCCTCAGCCGCTCGGCGTCCGGGGCGAGATCGCCGAGTCGTGCCACCTGTCCCAGCAGTGGCCCCGCCGCCGCGAGATACGTGTCCATGTGGACGGCCGCCATGTCGTGGGCCGACCAGTCCCGCGACTCCCGCAGCAGGGCGTCGATTCGGTCGGCACGGTACGGCGGCGCGAACTCCACGCCGAGGGGCGCGGCGATGCCCCGGGCATTCGCCATCACGGCGATGTCGTGGACCTCGGCGCGAGGGGTGTCGTGGCGCCCGCGCCATTCGTGGCCCCGCTGCCAGGCGGGCACGATCCGCAGCCGGTTGTCGCGATGGCGGACAGGCACGTATCCGGCCACCCGGTGCAGCAGTTCTCCGGACGAGTCGGCGGCGTGCACGACGTTGACGGGCTCGATCCAGCGGTCGAGCGCCCGGTCCACGTCCGCGACCGTGCGCGCCCGCATGAGGGCGGGGATCGCGGCGAAACCGAGGTCCGCGGTGACGCGCGGCGGATAGCGCAGACTTGTCCCTCCGGGCACGGCGGCGGGCCCCGGCTCCGTACCCGGTGCGTCGTCGAGGCCGTCGATGATGACCGGGCCGCGCTCCGTCTCGATCACATCGATCTCGACCGGTGAGCCTCCCGCCACCTCGATGGTCTCCCGGTGCTGGACGGCCGGTCGCCATCCCTCGGGCCCGAGCGCCTCGATACCGCTGTCCGCGCGGCGCAGTCGTTCCTCGTACAGGTCGTGGTAGTCGGACATGGCGTTGGTGATGGCCCAGGCCACGGTTCCGGTGTGCCCGAAGTGGGCGATACCGGGTACGCCGGGGACGGCGAAGCCGACGACGTCGTACTCCGGGCAGGAGAGATGGATCTGCTGGTAGAACCCGGGGTCCTGGATGAAGCGGTGGGGATCGCCCGCGATGAGCGGCGCGCCGCTCGCCGTGCGGTCCCCCGAGACCATCCAGCCGTTCGACCCCGCGGTGCCCGGGTCGTCCGTGGCGAACAGTTCGACGGCCTCGTCGCCGAGCCGCCGGGAGACCTCCTCGCGCCACAGCTTGGTCGGGAATCCCGCGAAGAGGATGTGGTGGGCGAGCCAGACGCCGAGCGGCGTCCACCGATGCCAGGGCTGCGGAACGAGGCCGGTGGCCGCGAACTCGGGTGCGGCGGCGGCTCCCCGCTCCAGCCCCGCGTTCACCCCGTCGACGTACGCCGACACCCATGCGGCGGTGTCTTCGTCGAGGCGGTCGAAGCAACGCCGGGCGGTGTCGTCGAGCCTGGCCCGGCGGGCGAACCGGTCCCAGGGGACGGCGTCCGCGCCGAGGAACGAAGCGGTGGTGCCCTGGGAGCGGTGCCGCTCCACCTCGATCTGCCAGGCCCTGTCCAGTGCTGCGTTCTCGCCCTGGCCGAAGGCCAGTTGCAGAGCTCCGGGCGCACGCAGATGCGGAATGCCCCAGGGATCGCGGTAGGTCTTGGCCTCCGTCACTCTCACTCCACTCCTTCGGCCCGCGACGCGAGTCTTAGTTAGGTTAGGCTGCCCTAACTCTAGACTCCCCGTCCTTGGCCTGTCGCGGGGGCGAACGCGGTCGCTGCGCGCGGATGCCGGTGCCCGTTCCGTCGCCCCTCCAGTCGACGTCGGAGAATCCCACGAGGAAACCGACGGGACGGTCACCGTCGAGGATGAGGCGGGGCAAGCCGTGCCGGGATGAACATATGCCTCGGCCGGAGAATTCATGACCGGCGCGACCACGTGCTTCTGATCCGGACGGACCCGCAAACCGATCGCGACGCCGAAGTCGGCCGGGGTGAGTTTCGGAGGCGGGATCCCGGCCTCGACCCGGTGGATCCTACAGGGAGAGCGAGGTCAGCCCCTTGACCTCTTGTGGGTCCAGCCACTACTTTGCGGTTGACGTCGACCCATGGCTACCGGAAGGAGGCGACCGGCGGATGTACACCAGCTCTGATCTGCGTCGCCTCGCCCGTCACACGGTCTGGGTTCCGGGTCGAATCGCGCACGGCTGCTGAACGCGCCGTTCTGATGTGCCCGTCCGCGGCACATTTCCCCAGGTTTCCCGTCACCATTTCCCGGCACCATGCTGTTGCGTGCCGTTTTGCGCCCACTCCTCTGACGTGGCGCGTCTGAACACAGAAAGCTGCCTGAAATTGGCGAACATAATGCATCGACCGATCGCGCACCGAAACGAAGGCCTGTCATGGTAGCGGCGCGGATCACGGTCAACGGGAAAGAAACACCGATTTCACCGGCTGCGCCCCACACCACGACGCTGGATTTCCTGCGCGAGCGTGGCCTCACCGGCACCAAGGAGGGCTGTGCCGAGGGTGAATGCGGCGCCTGTTCGGTCCTGGTGGCCCGTCCCGGGGTGAACAAGCCCACCGACTGGGTGGCGGTCAACGCCTGTCTGGTCCCGGTCGCGGCGCTCGACGGTCAGGAGATCATCACCTCCGAAGGTCTCGCCACCGCCGGCGAACCCGGTACGCCGCCCACCCTGCACCCGGTGCAGGAGGAGATGGCGGTCCGCGGCGGCTCCCAATGCGGTTACTGCACACCGGGATTCATCTGCAGCATGGCCGCCGAGTACTACCGGCCCGACCGCTGCGCACACGCGGAGTCGCACACGGGCTCGGACTCGGACGCGGACTCGGGACCGGCCGCCGGCACCGACCCCGAGCACGGTCCGAACGGCTTCGATCTGCACGCGCTGAGCGGAAACCTGTGCCGCTGCACCGGCTATCGCCCGATTCGCGATGCCGCGTTCGCCGTCGGTACGCCCGCCGACGAGGACCCGCTCGCGCAGCGTCGCGAGCAGTCCCCGCCCGCACCGGTCGCCACCGAATACACCCAGGACGACAGCGCGTTCCTGCGGAAGAACACCCTGGCCGAAACGCTGCGGTTGCTGCGCGAGCGGCCCGACGCTGTGGTGGTCGCCGGCTCCACCGACTGGGGTGTGGAGGTGAACATCCGTTCCCGCCGGGCGGATTGCGTGGTGGCCCTCGACCGGCTGCCCGAACTGCGGGGGCTGCGCGTCGAATCCGACCACATCGAGATCGGGGCGGCGCTGACGCTCACCGAGATCGAACGCCGCCTCGACGGCGACGTACCGCTGCTGGCGGAGTTGTTCCCGCAGTTCGCGTCCCGGCTCATCCGCAACGGTGCGACCCTCGGCGGCAACCTGGGTACCGGATCCCCCATCGGTGACAGCCCGCCGGTGCTGCTCGCGCTGGAGGCATCGGTGGTGCTCGCCGACGCCGACGGTGAGCGCGAGGTCCCGCTGGCGGACTACTTCACCGGCTACCGGCAGAGCGTGCGCCGTCCCGGCGAGCTGATCCGCGCCGTGCGCATCCCGCTGCCGCTGTCGCCCGTCACGGCCTTCCACAAGATCGCCAAGCGGCGCTTCGACGACATCTCCAGCGTGGCGGTCGCTTTCGCGCTCGACATCGAGGACGGGATCGTCCGCACGGCACGCATCGGCCTGGGCGGCGTGGCCGCCACCCCGATCCGTGCCCTTACCACCGAGGCGGCCCTGGAGGGCGAGCCGTGGTCGGCGGAGACCGTCGAGGCCGCGGCCCGCGTGCTGCGGGCCGAGGGCACGCCGATGAACGATCACCGCGCCAGCGCCGAGTACCGCTCCGCGATGCTCGGCCAGAGCCTGCTGAAGCTGTACGCCCGAACCACCGAGGCGGTGTCGTCATGAGCCATCTGTCCGAACGCCCCGAGAACGCCGTCGTCGGCGTCTCGATGCCGCACGAGAGCGCCGTCCTGCACGTCACCGGCACCGCGCTCTACACCGACGACCTGGTCCATCGCACCAAGGACGTGCTGCACGCCTACCCGGTCCAGGTCATGAAGGCCCACGGCAGGATCACCGCGCTGCGCACCGAGCCCGCGCTCGCCGTGCCCGGTGTGGTCCGCGTGCTGACCGGTGCCGACGTGCCCGGTGTCAACGACGCCGGGATGAAGCACGACGAACCGCTGTTCCCCGACGAGGTCATGTTCCACGGCCACGCGGTCGCCTGGGTGCTCGCCGAGACCCTGGAGGCGGCCCGGCTCGGTGCGGCGGCCGTCGAGGTGGAACTCGACGAAAAGCCCTCCATCATCACGCTGGAGGAGGCGATCGCGGCCGAAAGCTTCCACGGCGCCCGGCCCGTGATGCTGACCGGCGACGTCGACGCCGGCTTCGCCGACTCCGCGCACGTGTTCACCGGCGAGTTCCAGTTCTCCGATCAGGAGCACTTCTACCTGGAGACGCACGCGGCGCTGGCCTACATCGACGAGGCCGAGCAGGTGTTCGTCCAGAGCAGCACCCAGCACCCTTCGGAGACCCAGGAGATCGTCGCGCACGTACTCGGCCTGCACAGCCACGAGGTGACCGTGCAGTGTCTGCGGATGGGCGGCGGCTTCGGCGGCAAGGAGATGCAGCCGCACGGCTTCGCGGCCGTCGCCGCGCTCGGCGCCAAGCTGACCGGACGGCCGGTCCGGGTCCGGCTCAACCGGACCCAGGACCTGACCATGTCCGGCAAGCGGCACGGGTTCCACGCCAAGTGGAAGATCGGCTTCGACGCCGACGGCCGCATCCAGGCCCTGGACGCCACCCTGACCGCGGACGGCGGCTGGAGCCTGGATCTGTCCGAGCCGGTCGTGGCCCGTGCGCTGTGCCACATCGACAACACCTACTGGCTTCCGAACGCCCGCATCGCCGGTCGCATCGCCAGGACCAACAAGGTCTCCAACACCGCCTTCCGCGGCTTCGGCGGACCCCAGGGCATGCTCGTGATCGAGGACATCATGGGCCGGTGCGCGCCGCTGCTCGGCCTCGATCCGATGGAGCTGCGGGAGCGCAACTTCTACCGGCGGGGTCAGTCGACGCCGTACGGGCAGCTCGTCGGTCAGCCCGAACGGATCTCCGCCGTCTGGCAGGAGGTCCAGGACAACGGCGGCATCGCCGATCGCAAGCGCGAGATCGCCGCCTTCAACGCCGCGCATCCGCACACCAAGCGGGCCCTCGCGATCACCGGCATCAAGTTCGGGATCTCGTTCAACCTCACCGCCTTCAACCAGGGCGGCGCGCTGGTGCTGATCTACAAGGACGGCTCGGTCCTGATCAACCACGGCGGCACCGAGATGGGCCAGGGCCTGCACACCAAGATGCTCCAGGTGGCCGCGACCACGCTGGGTATCCCTCTGCACAAGGTGCGCCTCGCCCCGACGCGGACCGACAAGGTGCCCAACACCTCCGCGACCGCGGCCAGTGCCGGGGCGGACCTCAACGGTGCGGCGGTGAAGAACGCCTGTGAGCAGCTGCGCGAGCGGCTGCTGCAGGTGGCCGCCACCCAGCTGGGTTCGAACGCCTCGGACGTGCGCATCGTCGAGGGCGTCGCGCGCACCCTGGGCAGCGACAAGGAGCTGGCCTGGGACGACCTGGTGCGCACCGCGTACTTCCAGCGGGTCCAGCTGTCGGCGGCCGGTTTCTACCGGACCGAGGGTCTGCACTGGGACGCGAAGGCGTTCCACGGCTCGCCGTTCAAGTACTTCTCCTACGGCGCCGCCGCGGCCGAGGTGGAGGTGGACGGCTTCACCGGCGCGTACCGCATCCGGCGGGTGGACATCGTGCACGATGTCGGCGACAGCCTGTCGCCGATGATCGACATCGGTCAGGTCGAGGGTGGTTTCGTGCAGGGCGCGGGCTGGCTGACGCTCGAGGACCTGCGCTGGGACGCCGGTGAGGGGCCGAACCGCGGCCGGCTGCTGACCCAGGCCGCGAGCACCTACAAGCTGCCGAGCTTCTCGGAGATGCCCGAGGAGTTCAACGTCACGCTGCTGCGGAACGCCACCGAGGAGGGCGCGGTGTACGGGTCCAAGGCGGTGGGCGAGCCTCCGCTGATGCTGGCGTTCTCGGTGCGGGAGGCGTTGCGGCAGGCCGCCGCCGCGTTCGGGCCGAGCGGGGTCAGCGTCGAGTTGGCTTCGCCCGCGACGCCGGAGGCGGTGTACTGGGCGATCCAGGCGGCTCGCCAGGGCGAGGTCTCCCCGAACGGTGCGGCCCGCGACGGGTCGGCCACGGGCGGCCACGCCGGAAGCGGGCACGCCGCCGACGGCCGGGTCCGGACCGACGCAGAAGCGCTGAGCGGTGCCTGACATGACGTGGGTCGCCGCGGTCGCGCGGTTGCGGGCACGCCGGGACTCGGGCGTGCTGGTGACCGTCGCGACCGTGCGCGGCCACGCCCCGCGCGACGCCGGCGCGAAACTCGTCGTGGGGCGGACCGACACATGGGGCTCGATCGGTGGCGGCAACGTCGAGGCCGTCGCCATCGACCGGGCCCGGGAGATGATCGCGGCGTCCGAGCCGGAGCCGGAGCTGATGGATTTCGCCCTGAACGACAAGGTGGTCAATCAGCACGGCGTGCAGTGCTGCGGCGGCACGGTCTCGGTGCTGCTCGAACCGCTGCCGGTGGTACGGGCGGTGGCGATCTTCGGCGTCGGGCACGTCGGGCTGGAACTGGCGCGCATCCTGGCACGTCAGGACCTCGACCTCCATCTGATCGACAGCCGCTCCGACCTCCTCACCGAGAAGCGGCTCGACGTGCTGGCGGACGCGGTGGCGCAGGTGCACGTGCATCACACGCCGCTGCTGCCCGAGGAGGTGCTGGCGGAGTTGCCTCGCGGCACCCACATTCTGATCATGACCCATGATCACGCCGAGGACGCCGCCCTGTGCGACGCCGCTCTGCGCACCGACCACCTCGGCTCCATCGGGCTGATCGGGTCGGCGGCCAAGTGGGTGCGGTTCCGCAAACGCCTCGCCACCGAGGGCGGTCACGACGAGGCCACCATCGACCGGATCAAGACCCCGATCGGGCTGGCCGACATCACCGGCAAGGAACCCGCGACCATCGCCGTGAGTGTCGCCGCCGATCTGCTGCGTACCTTCGAGACCGAGGGGAGCTGACTCTCCCGCCGGATCTGACAGGGGTGCCCCGCGCGCGTGCGAACGCACACGAGCGGGGCACCCCTGTCAGGTCCGAGAACGTCCCTACCCGCACGGGCGACCCGGGTAGTCGTCGCTCTCCGGCACGCCCGCCTCGCGCATGCGGCTCACGATCTCGCGCAGGGTCGCTTCGTCGTCGATGCCCACCGGGCAGTTGATCTGCCTGTCGAAGACCATGGTTCCGTCCACGGTGTTCCAGATGGCCCACCGGACCGGGTACGGGGAGGTCTGCCAGAGGTACGCGTAGTGCTCGACGGCATCGGCCGTCACGCTGTCCGTGCTCATAGTGCCGCCCCCTTGGTCTCGTGGCCGTCGACGAACGTCGCCACCACGTCGATGTCACCGATGCGCGAGGGGCTGACGCGCCGTGGATCGTCGCCCAGCACCACCAGGTCGGCGCGCTTGCCCGGGGTGAGACTGCCCGCGCTGTCGTCCCAGTGGCAGGCGTAGGCCCCGCCGACGGTGTACGAGCGCAGGGCCTCGTCGACCGTGATGCCCTCGTCCGGGCCGATCACCTGGCCCGACTCGGAGGCGCGCTCGACCATGAACTGGATGGCCCGCAGCGGCGATCCGTCCGTGACCGGACGGTCCGAGCTGCCCACGAGCGTGACCCCGTGGTCCAGGAACGCGCGGCCCCGGTACATCCACGGTGCGCGCCGCTCCCCCATGACCGCCGCGTAGTCGTCGCCGAAGTAGCGCAGGAAGTTGGGCTGGACCACGGCGCTGACGCCGAGCCGGGCGAAGCGCGGCAGCTGGTCCGGCCGGATCAGGCCGGCGTGCTCGACGCGGTGGCGGGCGTCCGGGCGCGGCCGCAGTTCCTGGGCCCGTTCCAGTGCGTCCAGCGCGACGTCGGCGGCGCGGTCGCCGATGGCGTGGACGGCGAGCTGCCAGCCGGCGAGGTGGCCGTCCACGATGAGGGAGGTGAGACGGTCGGGGTCGTCCTGGAGCTGCCCGGCGTGTGCCAGGCCCTCGTACGGGGACGTGAGCGCGGCGGTGCGCGCCATCATGCCGCCGTCGGTGTGCACCTTGAGCGCGCCCAGGGAGAGCCAGTCGTCACCGAACCCGGTGCGCAGGCCGAGGTCCAGGGCGCGCGGAATGCCGTCGCTCTCGTGGGCGACGAGCGGCCGGAGCGTGTCGGCGGCGGCCATGAGCTGGATCCTCAGGGGCAACCGGCCGCGCTCCCGCAGGAGTTGGTAGGCACCGAGTTCGACGGGGCTGTGGCCGAAGAGCCCGCCGCCGATGCCCGCCTCGGCGCAGGCGGTCACCCCTTCGGCGAGGCACATGCGTCCGGCCAGCTCGATCGCGTCGGCGAGTTCCTCCTGCGCGTACGGCAGGCGCAGCCGCCGTGCGGCGTTCATGGCGCCCTCCACGAGGAGGCCGTCCTCGTGCGGGACGTCGGCCGGCAGCTGGTCCAGCACCGCGCTGTTGACCACGCAGGCATGGCCCGAGTCGTGCGTCAGGTACACCTTGCGCCCATGGCTGACCCGGTCCAGTTCGGCGGCGGTCAGATGGCGCCCGAGGGCCCTCTGGTCGTAGCCGCAGATGCTCACCCACGCGCCGGGCGGGGACGGGCGGGAGACGATCTCCTCGACGGCCGCGAGGACGTCCTCGATCCGCTCGCAGGGCGCGATGCTCGGGGTGCCCGCCTTCAGCCCGGTCCAGGCCAGGTGCACATGGCTGTCGATGAACCCGGGCAGCAGGGTGGCGCCCTGGAGGTCGATGACCTCGCGTGCGGGAAGCGAGGTCACGGCCTCGTCGAGGCCGACGATCCGGCCGCGCCAGATGCCCAGGTCGTGGGCGACGGGACGGTCCGGGTCCATGGTGATGATGTGGGCGTTCGTCAGCCTCGTGCAGAGCATGGTCAGTCCGTCCCTCGTCGTGTCACAGGGTCTCGGCCATCACGGCGTCGGCGTGGTCGTCCGCCGGGGCGTACCGCCTGGGCGCGGCGGGCACCATCAGCGGGGTCCCGGTCTCGGGGTCGTCGATGATCCGGCACGGAAGACCGAACACGTCCTGGACGAGTTCGGCGGTCATGACGGTGGCCGGATCGCCCTCGGCGGCGATCGTGCCGCCGGGCCGCATCACGATGAGGTGGGTGGCGTAGCGACACGCCTGGTTGAGGTCGTGCAGGACCGCGACGACGGTGTGTCCCTTGCGGGCGTGCAGGTCGGCGCACAGGTCGAGCACCTCGACCTGGTGGGAGATGTCGAGGAACGTGGTGGGCTCGTCCAGCAGCAGGATGGAGGTCTGCTGGGCGAGGACCATGGAGATCCAGACGCGCTGTCGCTGGCCGCCGCTGAGGTCGTCCACGGGCCGGTCGGCGAGTTCGAGTACGCCGGTCTGCCGCATCGACTCCACGACGGCCGCCTCGTCCTCGGCGGACCACTGCTTCAGCAGCCGCTGGTGCGGGTACCGGCCGCGGGCCACGAGGTCGCCGACCGTGATGCCGCCGGGTGCGCTGGACGACTGCGGGAGCAGGCCGAGGCGGCGGGCGACCTCGCGCGAGCGGTAGGAGGCGATCGCCGCGCCGTCGAGGTAGACCTGCCCGGCCTTGGGCTTGAGCATCCGCGCGAGTGCCGTGAGCAGCGTCGACTTGCCGCAGGCGTTCGGCCCGATGATCACGGTGAAGGAGTGGTCGGGAATGTCGACGTTCAGGGACGTGGCCACCGTCCGCTGGTCGTAGGAGAGCGTGAGGTCCTCGGCGCGCAGCCGGGACCGCGGGGAGTTCGTTCCAGTCATGCGCGGCTCTTTCGCGACTCGGTGATCAGCAGCCAGATGAGGTACAGCCCGCCGATGGCGCCGGTCGCCGTGCCCACCGGGAGGAGCGCGGGCGCGAAGAGGCGCTGGACGACGAGGTCGCTCAGGGCGAGCAGGACGGCGCCCATGAGGGCGGACGGCAGCAGCGTCGGCCCGGACGACCGGGTGAGGCGGCGCACCACCTGGGGTGCCGCCAGGGCGATGAACCAGATGGGGCCGGTCACGGCGGTGGCGAACGCGGCCAGGGCGACGCTGATGACGAGCAGCGCGGTGCGCGTACGGGCCACGTTGACGCCGAGTCCCATGGCGGTGGTGTCGCCCATCTCCACCATGGCGAGGCGGCGGGAGAGGAAGAGGGCCGGCGGCAGCAGGACGGCGACGGCGAGGCCGACGGCGTTGGCGTGGACCCACAGCCGGTTGCCGAGGCTGCCGATCAGCCATGCCTGGGCTTCCAGCGCCTCCTGGAAGGTCGCCCGGGTGATCAGGTACGAGTTGACGGCGAGCAGCAGGGCGCTGACGCCGACGCCGATGACGACCAGCCGGAATCCCTGCAACCCGCGGCCGATCATGAGGAGATGGACGGCGAGGGCCGTGGCGAGGCCGCCGATCAGCGCGCCGAACGCGATCTGGACCATGCTGCCGTGCAGCACGATGATGACGACGAGAGCGCCCACGGCGGAGCCGTTGGTGAAGCCGATGATGTCGGGGCTGCCGAGGGAGTTGCGGGTGAGGCTCTGCAGGATCGCCCCGCTCACGCCGAGGGCCGCGCCGACGAACACCGCGGTCAGGATGCGGGGCATGCGCAGCGTGTTGACGACGAAGTCGGCGGCTCCGTCTCCGTTGCCGGTCAGCGCCCCGAGAACCTCTCCGACGGAGAGCGGGAAATCGCCGGTGGTGAGGGTGACACCCATGACGAGGACGAGCGAGGCGATCAGCAGGGCGGTGACGGCGACGGTGCGGCCCTGTACGCGCAGGGAGATGCCGCCCGCCGGGGTACGGATGACCCGGCCGCTGATGACGCGGGGGGCCGGGGTGGGGACGGGTCCGGGTACGGAGGTCCTGGCCTCCCGTACGGGGCTCACAGCATGACCAGCTTTCGACGGCGGCACAGCGCGATGAACAGGGGTGCGCCGATGAACGCGGTGACGATGCCGACCTGCACCTCACCGGGGGCGCCGAGGAGACGGCCGAGGACGTCCGACCCGATGAGCAGGACGGGTGCGAGGAGCATCGAGTACGCGAGCACCCAGCGCTGGTCGGGGCCCACGACGAACCGGGCGATGTGCGGAACGGCCAGGCCCACGAAGCTGATCGGCCCGGCCGCGGCGGTCGCGGCGCCGCACAGCAGCATCACGGCGAGCGCGGCGAGCACCCGGGTGCGGCCGACGTTCACGCCCAGGGCGCGCCCCACCTGGTCGCCCATGGCCAGGGCGTTGAGGGACGCGGCCAGGACGAAGGCGATGACCAGGCCGACGGCGACGAACGGCAGGATCACGAGGACGATGTCGTAGTACCGGCCCGCGAGCGACCCCACGGTCCAGAAGCGGAACTGGTCGAACGCCTCCGGATCGAACAGCAGCACACCCCAGTTGAAGGCGTACAGCACGGCGGTCACCGCCGCGCCGGCGACGACGAGCCGGTCGGGGGTGGCCAGTTTCCGTCCGGAGGAGCCGAGGAGATAGACGCCCACCGACGCGGCGGCGGCTCCGGCGAGGGCGAACCACACGTAGCCGAGGGGTGCGGCCACGCCGAGGAAGGCGATGGCCACGACGACGCCGGCGGAGGCGCCCAGGTTCACCCCGAGCAGTCCGGGGTCGGCGAGGGGATTACGGGTCAGGGCCTGCATCAGGGCGCCGGACAGCCCGAGCGCCACTCCGACGAGGAGGCCGAGGAGGGTGCGGGGGATGCGGTAGTCGTGGACGATGACGGAGGCTTCCGACCCGTCAGGTCGCCACAGCAGGTCCCATGTCGCGGCGAAGGGGATCCCCCTGGTGCCCACCCAGACACTGACCAGGGAGACGAGGACCAGCGCGCCGAGCGTCACGAGAAGCCCGAGACCGCGCAGAGCCGCGGCGGCCGGGCGGGCCGTGGGCGCGGCGGGCCCCGCCGGACCACCGGTCTCGTCACGGGATGCCGCCTGGGCTTCGACGGACAACGACCACTCCCCCTGGCGGCGGTTCGCGCACCACACGTACGCGAGCATGAACTTGGCTGTACCGCATGCGACTTGACGCGATGAAGCATGCAACTTAGGTGAGCCTAACCGTACAGCCACAGTGGGTCAACGCGGCCGCACGCTCGGCACCGAGGGCCGCACGTCAGGACGTTCGCGGGACCCTTGGCACCTGCCGTGTTTAAGGTAGCCTTACCTAACCGCCCACTCTGTTCCTGTGGAGGCTCCGCATGCCCGCTGGAGAACCAACGGGAGGCCTTGTCCTCCGGAGAGCGCTCGGTGATCAGCGCCGCCGTATCGCCGGAGCGTCGCTCCTCGGCATGGCGCACCAAGCGTGCGAGGCCCTCGTTCCCGTCGTCATCGGCCTGGTCATCGACGAGGCGGTGGCGACCGGTTCCTCCGGCGCGCTCCTGCGCTGGCTGCTGGTGCTCGCCGGCCTCTTCTTCGTCCTGTCCACGTGTTACCGGAACTCCGCACGGCTCACCGAAGGGGCGGGGGAAGCCGCCGCGCACCGGATCCGGCAGGACCTCGGCTCCCGGGTGCTCGACCCGCGGGGCGGCGCCGACAGCGGCCGGCTCCCCGGCGCGCTGACCGCCGTCGCGACCGGCGACGCCCGACGGGTCGGCTCGGTCGCCTCCGCACTGCCGTACGCCCTGTCCGCGGTCGCCGGACTGGCCATCAGCGCGGTGGCCCTGCTCCGTACGTCGATACCGCTCGGGCTGCTCGTCCTCCTCGGCGTCCCGCCCCTGCTGTGGATCGGCCACCTCATCAGCCGTCCGCTCGAACGGCGCAGCGAGGCCGAGCAGGAGCACGCCGCCCACGCCTCCGGGGTCGCCGCGGACCTGGTCGCGGGACTGCGCGTGCTGAAGGGCATCGGCGCCGAGCCCGCGGCGGTCTCCCGCTACCGGGCGACGAGCCGGAGTTCGCTGGCCGCGGCCCTGCGGGCGGCCCGCAGCCGCGCCTGGCACGACGGCGCGATCCTCGCCCTGACGGGCATCTTCATCGCGGTCATCGGCCTGGTCGGCGCCCATCTGGCGATGCGCGGCACGATCAGCGTGGGTGACCTGGTGGCGGCCGTCGGCCTCGCCCAGTACCTCCTCGGCCCCTTCCAGCTCCTCACCTACGTCAACGGCGAGCTCGCCCAGGCCCGTGCGTCGGCCGACCGGATCGCCGAGGTCCTCGCCTCGCCTCCCGCCGTCGCGGCCGGGACGGCCACGCTCCCCACGCCGGTCACCGGACGCCTCAGGCTGCGGGGCGTCACCCACGGCGCGCTGCGCGGCGTCGACCTCGACATCGCCCCCGGCAGCCTCGTCGGCGTCGTCACCAAGGACCCGGCCGCCGCGAACGACCTGCTGCTCTGCCTGGGCCGCGAACTCGACCCCGCCGAAGGGTCCGTCGAGCTCGACGGCGTACCGCTGGCCGACCTCGACCCCGGCGACGCCCGCCGCGCGATCCTGGTCGCCCACCACGACGCCGACCTGTTCGAGGACAGTCTCCTGGCCAACGTACGGGCCGGAGCGGACACCGACACGGCGCACCTTGAGCCGGCGCTGGCCGCGTCGGCGGCGGACGACGTCGCCCAGGCCCTGCCCGAGGGCGTGGACACCCTCCTCACCGAACGGGGCCGGTCACTGTCCGGCGGCCAGCGCCAGCGCGTGGCGCTCGCCAGGGCCCTGGCCGCCGACCCACCGGTCCTGGTGGTCCACGACCCGACCACGGCCGTCGACACGGTCACCGAGGCCCGTATCGCCGCCCGACTGCGGGACCTGCGCCGGGGCCGCACCACGGTCCTGGTCACCACCAGCCCCGCCCTGCTCGCCGGGACCGACGTCGTGGTGATGCTCGACGACGGCAGCGTGGCCGCCGAGGGCAGCCACCCGGAGCTGGTCGCCGCCCATGAGACGTACCGCTCGGCGGTGCTGGCGTGACGGACACGCGGGACACACACGCACAGGACCGAGACGCACAGGACCGCGAGGCGAAGGACGAGGGACGGACGATGAGCGGACCAGGCACGCCCGAACGCGAGCTCCTGCCCACGGCCACCGGCGCCCGGACCCTCTCCGTTGTCCGCGGACTGCTGCGCCGTCACCGGATGCCGGCCGTGGGCGCGATGACCGTGCTGGTCCTCGGCACCGGCATCGGGCTGCTGACCGCCCCGCTGCTCGGGCGCATCGTGGACCTCGTCGTGGACCGGCGCGGCACGTCGGCGCTGACCGTGCCGATGGCGCTGCTCGTCGCGGTGGCCGTGGCCAGGGGCGTGGCGACCGCGATCGGCAAGTCGCTCGTCGCCCGGGTCGGCGAGACGATCCTCGCGGACCTGCGGGAACGATTCATCGCACGGGCGCTGCGGCTGCCGCTCGAACGGGTCGAGCAGGCCGGTTCGGGCGATCTGACCTCGCGGGTGACGGGCGACGTCACGCTGATCGCGAAGGCGGTACGGCAGGCCCTGCCCGAGTTCGCGGGCGCCTTCCTCACCATCGTCCTGACCCTGGTGGGCCTCACCGTCCTCGACTGGCGTTTCCTGCTCGCCGTGCTGGTGGCCGTGCCGGTGCACATCCTCACGGTGCGCTGGTACATCCCGCGCGCCGCGCGGATCTACGCCGCGCACCGGGTGGCGACCGGCGCCCTGCAGCACCAGCTGCTCGACAGCATCGGAGGGGTCCGCACGGTACGGGCGTTCCGCCTGACCGACCGGCACGCGGACCTGCTGGACCAGCGGTCGCAGGCGGCCGTCGACCTGGCCGCGCGAGGCATGCGCCTGGTCTCCGGCTTCTTCTCCCGCCTGAACATCGCCGAGTTCATCGGCATGACGTCGATCCTCGTCACCGGCTACCTCCTGGTCGACAGCGGCTCCGTGAGCATCGGTACGGCGACCGCGGCGGCGCTCTACTTCCACGGCCTGTTCAACCCGATCAACGCGGCGCTCTTCCTCATCGACGACGCCCAGTCCGCCGGGGCGAGCCTCGCCCGCCTGGTCGGCGTGTCGAGCCTCCCGGCCGAACGGGAGCCCGAGGAGCGGGCCGCCGCGCCGGTGGACGGCTCGGTCAAGGTGTCGGCGCTCGGCCACGCGTACGTGGACGGCCACCCCGTGCTCCGCGAAGTCGACCTGGACGTACGGTCCGGCGAGCGCGTCGCCCTGGTCGGCGCCAGCGGCGCGGGAAAGACCACCCTGGCGAAGCTGATCGCGGGCGTCCACGCTCCGGCGACCGGCACGATCTCCCTGGGCGGCGTGGACACCCGGGAGCTGGGCCCCGCCGGGGTGCGGCAGGCGGTCACCCTCATCAGCCAGGAGGTCCACGTCTTCGCCGGACCGCTGGCCGAGGACCTGCGGCTGGCCCGCCCGGAGGCGACGGACGAGGAGCTGCGCACGGCGCTGGCCCACGTGGGTGCCCTGGAGTGGGTCGACGCGCTCTCCGACGGCCTGTCCACGGTCGTGGGTGAGGGCGGGCACCGCCTGACGGTGACCCAGGCCCAGCACCTGGCCCTCGCCCGTCTCGTCCTCACCGATCCGCCCATAGCCATTCTCGACGAGGCCACCGCCGACGCGGGCAGCGCGGGCGCCCGCGTCCTGGAGACCGCCGCCCTGCGCGCCCTGGAGGGCCGTACCGGCCTGATGGTCGCCCACCGGCTCCCCCAGGCCGCCACCGCGGACCGCGTCGTCGTCCTCGACCAGGGCCGCGTCGTCGAGACCGGTACCCACGACGACCTGGTCGCGGCGGGCGGGCGGTACGCCGAACTGTGGTCGGCGTGGTCCGACAGCCGCCAGAACTAGGGCCTGTCTGCAGAGAAAACACCGCCGCCCGTGGAGAATCCTCTCCGCGGGCGGCGGCGTTTCCGGGCGGGGCGTCAGGCCTGCTGGGCGGCGAGGCTCGCGGGGCGCAGGTCCGTCCAGTGCTCCTCCACGTACGCGAGACACGCCTCCCGCGTGTCCTCACCGAAGACCCCGCGCCACCCGGCCGGCACCTCCGCGAAGGACGGCCACAGCGAGTGCTGGTTCTCCTCGTTGACCAGGACCAGGAAGCGGCCCTGCGGGTCCTCGAACGGGTTGGTGGTCATGCGGTGTCACTCCTCGTCGACAGTGCGGTCATTGCGCTGAACAGCTCTGAGAGCGGCTGCTCCGGGTCGGCTGCCACGGTGCGCAGCAGCCTCTGAAGTTCGTCGGCGAGCCGCCGTGCCTTGGCGGTGCCGATCAGGTCGGTCGCGTGGATCAGCCCGCAGTGGACGGGGCCCTCGCCGCGCGGTTCGTAGAAGCTCAAGGTCAGCCGCGCCCGTGTCGAGCCGGTCGGCACGGCGTCGAGGGAGCCGAGGCCGCCCTCCAGCTGGTCCAGGTCCGCCTGCTCGTGGTGGATCACCATGACCTGCGGGCCCTGCGGCGGCAGACCGGTCGCCCGGACCACCTCCTCGAACGGGACCTCCTGGCGGTCGAGTGCGCTGAGCGTGGTCTCGCGTACGCGGGCCAGCAGCTCCGCGAACGTCGGGTCCCCCGCCGTGTCGGTGCGCAGCACGACCGTGTTGAAGAAGCAGCCCACCAGGTCCGCCAGTTGGTCGTCCGTGCGGCCGGCGACCATCGTGCCGATGGGCAGGTCCGTGCCCGCTCCGTGGGCGGTGAGCACCGCCGCCAGGGCGGAGTGCAGGACCATGAACATGCTGGTGCCGGTCACCCGGGCCAGGTCGTCCACGGCCGCGTGCAGGTGCTCGTCCAGAACGAAGCCCACATGGTCCGCGCCGGGCGAGGACGAGCGCGGGCCGTCCGCCGGGAGCGCCAGCTCCGCCGGTACGTCCTTCAGCGTCCGCCGCCAGTAGGCGAGTTGGCGACCGCCCCGGCTGTCCGGGTCGCCCGGGTCGCCCAGGACGTCGCGGGCCCACCGGGTGTAGTCCGCGTACGAGACCGGCAGCGGCTCCCACTCGGGGGCCCGGCCCTCCGTACGGGACGCGTACGCCTGCGTCAGATCACGGAACAGGGGGACGACCGACCACTCGTCCACCGCGAGGTAGTGCATGGTCAGCAGCAGCGCCTGCTCGCCCGTGGCCGCCGTCAGCAGACGGGCCACGAACGGAGCGGTGCGCTCCGGCTCCGGGGACCCGGCCGCCAGCTCGGTCAGCCGCGCCTCCAGGTCCGCGCACTCCTCCAGGAGCAGCGCCGGGGACTCGGCGTCCCGGTGGTACACCGCGCCGTCCCGTTCCGTGAACGCCGTGCGCAGCGGCTCGTGGCGGGCGGCCACGTCGGCGAGCGCGGCCGACAGGGCCCGCGCGTCGAGACCGCCGGGCGAGCGCAGCACGAGCGCGTGGTCGAAGCGGGGGGTACGGCGGTACGCGTCCCACTGCCGGCGCTGGACCGGGGCGGCCGGTCGCGGTTCCTGACGGCCCTGGCGGACCGCCATCGGGCGGAGTGCCGGGCGGGCCGTCGCCGCGCCCTTCAGCTTGCCCTCGATACCGGCGACCGTCAGCGCGTCGAAGACGTCACGGATGCTCAGCTCGACCCCGAACTCGGCACGGATGCGGCCCAGGAGCCGCATCGAGGCCATGGAGTGGCCGCCGAGCGCGAAGAAGTTGTCGTGGATGCCGACCTTCTCCAGCTTGAGGACCTCGCAGAACAGCTCGGCGAGCCTGGCCTGCGTGTCCGTCGCCGGGCGCGCGTCACCGGTCATGGCCGCCCAGTCCGGCACGGGCAGCGCCTTGCGGTCGAGCTTGCCGTTGGGCGTGAGCGGCAGCGGGCCGTCCAGCGGGACGACGAGCGCCGGGACCATGTACTCGGGCAGGGCCCCGGCCACATGGGCGCGCAGCTCGTGCGGGTCCAGCTCCCCCGCCTCCGGCACGGCGTAGCCGACGAGGCGGACGATGTCGCCGTCGCGGTCGGGCACCACGGCGGCCTGGGCGACCGACGGGTGTCCGGCGAGCGCGGCCTCGATCTCGCCCAGCTCGATGCGGAAGCCGCGCACCTTCACCTGCGTGTCGACGCGCCCGAGGAAGTCGAGGTTGCCGTCCGTGCGCCAGCGGGCGCGGTCGCCGGTGCGGTACATCCGGCTGCCGGGCGGGCCGTACGGGTCGGCGACGAACCGCTCGGAGGTCAGCCCGGCCTTGCCGAGGTAGCCGCGGGCGAGGCCGCGTCCGGAGACGTACAGCTCGCCCGCGACGCCGGGCGGGACCGGCCGCAGGTGCTCGTCGAGGACGTAGGCCCGGGTGTTGGGGTCGGGCCGGCCGATGGGCACCCGGCCCGACGGGCGGCCTCCGTGCTCGCGGGCGGGCCAAAGCGTCGAGTTGACGGTCGCCTCGGTGAGCCCGTACGCGCAGATCAGGTGGGCCGTGGCGCCGAAGCGTTCGAACAGGTCCGGCGGCACGGTCTCCGTACCGACGAGGACGGTCGAGCCCTCGGGCAGCGCGCAGCCCGGCGGCAGCGCCGATACGAGGGACGGCGGCAGGATCATGTGCGTGATCCGCTGGTCCGCGAGGAAGTCGGTGAGCGCGGGGCCCGCGACCCGGGCCTCGTCCGTGATGAGGACGAGCCGGCCGCCGTGGCAGAGCGCCATCGACAGTTCGAAGGCGAAGACGTCGAAGCCGATCGACGCGAACTGCAGGACGCGGCTGTCGCGCTCCAGGCCCATCCGGTCGATCGCGGTGGCGACCAGACTGGCGATGCCCTCGTGGGGCACGACCACGCCCTTGGGGCGGCCCGTCGAGCCGGAGGTGTAGATGACGTACGCGGCCTGGTCCAGGGCCACGGGTGCGGCGTCGAGCGCGGTCTGCGGCAGGGCGTCCAGCTCGGCGGCCGTCCCGGGAGCGTCGAGCAGCACCGCCGGTACGCCCGCCACCTCGGGGATCTTGCCCGCCACCGGCTCGGTGCCGACCACGAGGGCCGCCCGGGAGTCCTCGATCATGTACGTGAGGCGGTCGGCCGGGTGGACCAGGTCCAGCGGCAGGAACGCGGCGCCCAGCTTCAGCGCGGCCAGCACCGTGGCGACCATGTCGACCGAGCGGGGCACGGCGACGCCGACCACGCTCTCGGCGCCCGCACCGCGAGCGGCCAGGAGCCGGGCGATGCGGTTGGCGCGGGCGTCCAGCTGCGCGTAGGTGACCGAGCGGGAGCGGTCGACGACGGCGATCGCGTCGGGGTGCTCGGCGAGCCGCCGCGCGAACAGGGCCGGGAACGACTCCTCCTCGACCTCGCGGGCCGTGTCGTTGAAGCCCTCCAGGACCAGCGGCCGCTCGTCGTCGCCGAGGATCTCCGCCTGCGAGACCGGCCGCCCGGGTGCGGCCACGAGCTCCGCGACGAGCGCCCGGAGGCGGTCACCGAGACGCTCGGCGGTCTCCTGGTCGAACAGCTCCGTGGCGAACTCCAGGCGGCAGCCCAGCGAGCCCGTGCCACCGTCGGCCGGCGTGTGCTCGGTGAAGCTGAAGACCAGGTCGAACTTGGCCGAGCTGATGCGGAACGGCACGTAGTCGGCGCGCAGGCCGGGCAGTTCGAGGCCGTCGCCCGTGCGGGCGTGGTAGCCGACCATCACCTGGAACAGCGGGTTCCGGGACAGCGAACGGGTCGGGTTGAGCTTCTCCACGACCGACTCGAACGGCACGTCCGCGTGCGAGAACGCCGCCAGGTCCGTCTCCCGGACCCGGGCGAGGAGCTCCGTGAAGCTCGGATCGCCGCTCAGGTCGGTGCGCAGCACCAGCGTGTTGACGAAGAAACCGACCAGGTCGTCCAGCGCTTCGTCGCCGCGCCCGGCGATGGGCGAGCCGAGGGGGATGTCCGTCCCGGCGCCCATGCGGTGCAACAGGGTGGCCACGGCGGCGTGCGCCACCATGAACATGCTGGCCCCGGTCTCGCGGGCGAGCCGCTTCAGGCCCTCGTGGACGTCGGTGTCGAACGCGATGTCCAGTTCGGCCCCGGAGAACGCCGGCCGGGCCGGGCGCGGCCGGTCCGTGGGCAGCTCCAGTTCCTCGGGGGCGCCGTCCAGTGTCGTACGCCAGTACTCCAGCTGCCGGGCGGCCAGGCTGTCGGCGTCGGCCGGGTCGCCGAGCAGACGCTGCTGCCACAGCGCGTAGTCGGCGTACTGGACCGGCAGCGGCTCCCAGCGCGGCGTGGCACCGGACACCCGGGCCGCGTAGGCGGCGGCCAGATCGCGCAGGAACGGGCGGTCGGACCACTCGTCGGTGGTGATGTGGTGCAGCAGCAGGACGACGACGTGGTCCTCGGGCGCCAGCTCCACGAGCGTGGCGCGCACCGGCAGTTCGGTGGCGAGGTCGAACGGCCTGCCCACGGCCGCGTCGACGATGCCGGGCACCTCGTCCTCGGTGGCGCGCAGCCGCTCCACCACGGGCCGCGCCTCATCGGCGGGCAGCACGCGCTGGAACGCCTGGCCGTCGCGCTCCGTGAACACCGTGCGCAGGGCCTCGTGCCGGGCCGTCACATCGGCCAGCGCCGCCCCCCACGCCTCGCCGTCGAGGGCGCCGCGCAGCCGCATCACCAGCGGGAAGTTGTAGGCGGCGGACGTGCACTCGATCTGCTGGATGACCCACAGCCGCTGCTGGGCGTGGGACAGCGGCAGCTCGTCGGGCCGTTCACCGGCGGTCAGCGCCGGCCGGGCGGCGCCGCCGGAGCGGTCCGCGCGCTCGACCAGTTCGGCGACGGTGGGTGCCTCGAACAGGTCGCGGATGGCGAGTTCGGTGTCGAGCGCCGTACGGGCCCGGCTGACGAGGCGGGTGGCCAGCAGCGAGTGGCCGCCCAGGTCGAAGAAGTCGCTGTCGATGCCGACACTGCCCTCGGGCAGGCCGAGCACCTCCGCGAAGAGCGCGCACAGCGTCTCCTCGCGCGGGGTGCGCGGCGCGCGGCTGGTGCCCGTACCCGCGAAGTCGGGGGCGGGCAGGGCCCGTACATCGAGCTTGCCGTTGACCGTGAGCGGAAGCGTGTCCACGGGGACGAGCGCGGAGGGGACCATGTAGTCGGGCAGCCCCGCCTTCAGGTGGTCGCGCAGCCGCTGGAGCAGGTCGTCGCCCGCCTCCGTGCCGTCCTCCGGCGCGAAGTAGCCCACCAGGCGCTTCGTCCCGGTGCTCTCGTTCACGACGACCGCCGCGTGGGCGACCTCGGGGTGCGAGGACAGGGCCGTGGAGATCTCGCCCAGTTCGATGCGGTAGCCGCGGATCTTCACCTGGTCGTCGGTACGGCCGAGGAAGTCGAGGAGGCCGTCGGTCCGCTGCCGTACGAGGTCACCGGTGCGGTACATCCGCTCTCCCGGCTCCCCGAACGGATCGGCGACGAACCGCTCGGCGCTCAGTCCGGGACGGTCGTGATAGCCGCGGGCCAGGCCGGTGCCCGCGATGTACAGCTCGCCCGGGCAGCCGGGCGGGACCGGGCGCAGCATCGTGTCCAGGACGTAGGCGCGGGTGTTGCGGATGGGCATGCCGACCGTGGGGGTCGCGCTGTCCGTCGTCGAGCCGCCGAGGGTGTTGATCGTGTACTCGGTCGGTCCGTACAGGTTGTAGCCGTAGGTGGCGTCGGTGCGGCGCAGCCGGGTCCACACCGTGTCGGACACGGCCTCGCCGCCGAGCAGGACCAGCGCGGGCCGGTGCTTGCCCGCCGCCTCGTCACTGTCGAGGAGGCCCTCCTCGATGAGGAGCTGGGCGTACGTGGGCGTCACGTTGACCACGTCGACCCGGTGCCGGTCGCAGTAGGCGACCAGGGCCTCGGCGTCGCGGCGCAGCTCCTCGTCGCAGACGTGGACCTCGTGGCCCTCGACGAGCCAGAGCAGTTCCTCCCAGGACATGTCGAAGGCGAACGACACGGTGTGCGCGATGCGCAGCCGACGGCCGCCGGCCGAGGCGATGGCCGGGTCGAAGATCTCCTTCTGGTGGTTGAGCTGCATGTTCGTCAGGCCCCGGTAGGGGGTGACGACGCCCTTGGGCCTGCCGGTCGAGCCGGAGGTGTAGATGATGTACGCCGGGTGCTCCAGGCGGCCTTGCACGTCGTGCGCGAACGCGGGCCGCTCGGCGTCTGCGATCTCGCCGCCGGACAGGGCGGCCAGCTCGGCGGCCACGGCCTCGTCGTCCAGGAGGAGTTCGGGCGCCACGGCGCCGGCGTCGCCGCGCAGGGCCGGGGCGACGGCCGTGGTGGACACCAGGCACAGCGGCCCCGTGTCCTCGACCATCAGGCGCAGCCGGTCGGCCGGGTGGTCCAGGTCCAGCGGCAGGTAGGCGGCGCCGGTCCGCAGGACCGCGAACAGTGCGGCCACCATGTCGATGGAGCGGGGCAGCGCCAGCGCCACGGCCTGCTCGGGGCCTGCTCCCCGGGCGAGCAGGAGCCGGGCGATCCGGTTGATGCGCGCGTCCAGTTCGGCGTAGGTGAGGGCGCGTTCGCCGAAGACCAGCGCCACGGCGTCGGGGGTACGGGCGACCTGGGCCGTGAGCATGTCGGCGATGGTCTCGTTCGGCACGGGCTCGCGGCTGCCGGCCCACTCGGCCGTCAGGGCGGCGCGCTCCCCCGGCAGCAGCAGGTCCACGCCCACGGTGCGGGCGGAGGCGGCGTCCGGGCCCGCGAGGGCCCGCGCGATCCGCTCCAGGACGGTCGTGAACCGGCCGAGGATCCTGGTCGCGGCCTCCGCGTCGAACAGGTCGGGCCGGGCGGCCAGGGTGACCCGCAGCCGCTTCTCGGGGGTGACGATCAGGGTCAGCGGGAAGTGGGTGCCGTCCACGTTCGACACGCCGGTGATGCCGTGGCGCTGCCGGAGCGCCGCGGCACGGTCCTCGCCGTCGGCGGAACGGAGCACGAAGAGCGTGTCGAACAGGCGGCGGTGACCGGTCTCCTGCTGGAGTGCGCCGAGGCCCACGTACTCGTACGGCATGACCGCCGCGCGCTCGGACTGCATGCGCCGCAGCAGGTCGAGCAGCGGCTCGTCCGGGGCGAACGCGACCCGCGCCGGGATGGTGTTGAGGAACATGCCGATGATGCCGGCGACGCCCGGCACGTCCGCGGGGCGTCCGGCCACCGCCGTGCCGAAGGCGACGTCGCCGCGGCCGGTCATCGCGGAGAGGACCAGGCCCAAGGCGGCGTTGAGCACGGTGTTGAGGGTGAGGCCGTGGCGGCGGGCCAGGGCGCGCAGCCGGTCGCTGGTCTCCGGTGTCAGCACCGCGTCGAAGTCGGCCGGGATGACCGGTCCTGCGTCGCGGCCGGTCGGGGCGAGGAGGGTCGGCTCGTCGAACCCGGCGAGCGCGCCGCGCCACGCGTCGAGGGCCCGGGTCGTGTCCTGCCGGTCCAGCCAGGCCAGGTAGTCGCGGTACGAGCCGGGGGCGGGCAGGCCGGTGGGGTCGCCGGCCCGCTCGTACAGCGTGAACAGCTCCTCCAGGAACAGCCACGCGGACCAGCCGTCCCACAGGATGAGGTGGTGGGTGACGACGAGCCGGTCGCGGCCGTCACCGAGCCGGATCAGCTGGAGGCGGCACAGGGGCGGCGCCGACAGGTCGAAGCGCTGACGCCGGTCGGCCGCCAGCAGCTCCTCCACGCGGGCGCGCCGCTGATCGGCGGGCATCGTGGACAGGTCGGTCTCCACGAGCGGGATCTCGGCGCCGTCCGCGATGAACTGCACGGGCCGGGGCAGGCCGTCGCCGGCGAACCCGGCGCGCAGGCCGGTGTTGCGTTCCAGCAGCGCCCGGCAGGCGGCGCGCAGCCGACCGGTGTCGAGGCGGTGGTCGAAGTCCAGGGTCTCCTGCGACAGGTAGACGTCGAGGGCGTCGCCCGCGTCGTAGGTGGCGTGGAAGTACATGCCTTCCTGGAGCGGGGACAGCGGCCAGACGTCGGATACGGGCAGCCCCGCGACGGCCTCGACGCGGGCGGCCTCCTCCTCGGTCAGCTCCAGTCCGCCGAGCGGGGCGGAAGGGGCCGGCGGCTCCGCTCGCGTGCCCGCGGCGGCGGTCAGCTGGTCCAGCAGTGCCTGGAGGGCGGGGTCGACCGCCGCGCCGGACCCGGCCTGCTGGGCGAGCATCGCCTGGAGCGCGGCGGCGGCCTGCCCGGCGTCCGTGGCCGATACGGTCACGGACGGGGCTTCCGCGGGGGCCTCCGCACTGTCCTGAGGGTGCGGAGCCTCCTGGGCCGCCGCGACGAGCGCGGCGGGCGTACGGTGCTCGAACACGTCACGCGGGCTGATCGTCAGTCCCCTTTCCCGGGCCTGGGTGGCGACGGCGATCGACGTGAGGCTGTCGCCGCCGAGCATGAAGAAGTCGTCGTCGGCGCCGATCCCCGGCAGGCCGAGGACGGCGGTGAAGATCTCGCACAGGGCGCGCTCGCGTGCGTCGCGGGGCGCGCGTCCACCCGCCCTGGGGGCGACGGACGGCGAGGGCAGGGTGTTCTGGTCGAGCTTGCCGCTGGGTGTCAGGGGCAGCTCGTCGAGGGCGACGACGGCGCTGGGCACCATGGTCGCGGGCAGCGCGTCGGCGAGCGCCTCGCGCAGGACCTCGGTGTCCGGGGCCGGCGTACCGGAAGCGGCCACCGCGTAGCCCACCAGAGCACCGTCGCGGACGATCACGGCCGCGCGGGCGACGCCCGGCAGGCCCGCGAGGGCGGCCTCGATCTCGCCCAGCTCGATCCGGTTGCCGCGGATCTTGACCTGCCGGTCGGTGCGGCCGAGGTAGTCGACGGCGCCGTCGGCGCGGCGCCGGACCAGGTCACCGGTGCGGTACATCCGCTCTCCCGGCTCCCCGAACGGATCGGCGACGAACCGCTCGGCGGTCAGGCCGTGCCGGTCGTGGTAGCCGCGCGCCAGCTGGACCCCGGCGAGGTACAGCTCGCCGGGCACGCCGTCCGGGACGGGCCGCAGGAAGGCGTCGAGCACGTACAGGCGGGTGTTCCAGACGGGCCGGCCGATCGGGACGGCGAGCTCGCCGCCGCCCTCGTACGGGAAGTAGGTCACGTCCACGGCGGCCTCGGTGGGGCCGTACAGGTTGTGCAGCGGCACGGGGCCACGGCCGTGGCGGGACGTCAGGTCCGACCAGCGCCGGGCGTCCGGGCCGGAGAGCGCCTCGCCGCTGCAGAACACCCGGCGCAGGCTCGCCGCCCAGTCGGGGCTGCCGGGAGCCCCCTCCATGGCCTGGACGAACGCGGCCAGCATCGACGGTACGAAGTGCGTCGTCGTGATCCGCTCGGTGCGGATCAGCTCGGCCAGGTACGCCGGGTCGCGGTGGCCGTCGGGCCGCGCGAGCACGACGGCCGCGCCCTCGACCAGGGCCCAGAAGAACTCCCACACGGACACGTCGAAGCTCGACGGGGTCTTCTGGAGCACCCGGTCGTCGGGGGTGAGCCCGTACTCGCCCTGCATCCAGGCCAGCCGGTTGACGATCGCCCGGTGGGTGACGGCGACGCCCTTGGGGCGGCCCGTGGAGCCGGAGGTGTAGATCAGGTACGCGGGGTGGTCCGGCCCGGCCTGCGCGCGCGGCGGCGTGTCGGGGACCTCCTCGTCGTGGTCCACGACGACGTGTTCGAGACCCGGCACGTGGGGCAACCGCCCGGCGGACGCGCCGGTGGTCACGACCGTACGCGCCCCGGAGTCGCCGAGCATGAACGCGACCCGGTCGGCGGGGTAGTCGAGGTCGACGGGCAGGTAGGCGGCGCCCGCCTTGTGGACGCCGAGCAGCGCGACCATCAGCTCCGCCGAGCGGGGCACCGCGACGGCGACGAACCGCTCGGGGCCCGCGCCGCGGGCCCGCAGCCGCCGGGCCAGGGCCTCGGCGCGCCGGTCGAGCTCGGCGTACGTCAGCGTGGTGCCGTCGAACACGACGGCGGGGGCGTCGGGGGTCCGGGCCGCCCGGGCGGCGAAGAGCGACGCGAGGGTGGCGTCGGCGTCGGGGAGCGGGTGCGCCGTGGCGTTCAGCTCGGTGAGTCGCTGCTCCTCCCGGCCGGACAGCAGCCCGACGCGGGCGACCGGGCGGCCGGGGTCGGAGACGAGGGTGCGCAGCAGGGTCTCGAAGCGGTTCGCGAGGACGGCCACGGCCAGCTGGTCGAGCCGGGCCGCGTCGTACTTGAAGCGCAGTGACAGGTGGCCGCCCCGCGGCTCGACGACGAGCGCGAGCGGGTAGTGCACGGCGTCGAACACCTCGGCGCCGGTGACCAGGGCGTGTTGCGAAAGTCCCTCCTGGCCCGCGACGCCTGGCACGCCCTCCCCCGTAGCCCTTCGGGCACGGGAGGTGCCCCCACGCCGCGTTGTCGGAGTCATCCACGTACGTCCAGTACGAGGATGATCCTCCGCCTTGCGATCGCACGCACCAGACGCCGCAGGCCCCGCCCTCCGGGCGGACGGAGCTACTTTCGCAACACGCCCTGGCGGCGTACCGGACTCCCCATCGGCCGCGAGGTCGCCGGTCGGGTAGTTCTCGAACACCACGAGGGTGTCGAAGAGTTCCCCGCCGCCCGCGATCCGCTGGATGTCGGCGAGCCCGAGGTGCTGGTGGTCCAGCAGCGCCGCCTGCTCGTCCTGGACGCGCCGCAGCAGGTCGGTGAGCGGCTCGTCGGCGCGCAGGCTCACCCGGACCGGGACGGTGTTGATGAACAGGCCCACGGCCGAGTCCAGGTCCTGGACCTCCGTGGTGCGCCCGGACACGGTGGTGCCGAACACGACGTCCTGGCCGCCGGTCAGTCCGGCGAGGAGCAGGGCCCAGGCGCCGTTGACGACGGTGCTCAGGGTGAGGCCGCTTCGGCGGGCGGAGGCCGTCAGTTCGGCGGTGAACGCCTCGGGCAGCCGGACGTCGACGTGCTCGGGCCTGGCCTGCGGGGCGGACGCCGAGGCCCCCTTCGCCTCGGCGGAGGTGTCGGACAGGGCGGGCAGCCGGGTCGGGCCCTCCAGTCCGGCCAGCGCGTGGCGCCAGGCGTCCCGGGCGGCGTCACGGTCCCGGCCGGCCAGCCAGGACAGGTAGGCGTGCGGTGCGACGGGCGCGGGCAGGGCATCGCGCTTGTACGCGGCGGTCAGTTCGCGCAGCAGGACGGAGACGGACCAGCCGTCGGCGATGATGTGGTGCAGCGTGAGCAGCAGCCGGTGGCGCTGCCCGTCCCTGATCAGCGTGGCCCGTATCAGCGGCGGCTCGGCCAGGTCGAACCCCTCGGCGCGGTCCTGCCGCAGGATGTCGTCCAGGCCGGTCCGGTCGGTGTCGGCCTCGCGCCACGGAAGGTTCACGTGGTCCTCGAGCCGCTGGACGACCTCACCGCCGGGCAGTTGGCGGAACGAGGCGCGCAGCAGCGGATGCCGGTCCAGCGTCAGCCGCAGTGCCTGCCGCAGCCGGTCCGGGTCGACGGTGCCCGCGAGGTCGAGGACCTCCTGGACGACGTACAGGTCGGCGGCCTCCTGGTCGAACGCCGCGTGGAAGAAGAAACCTTCCTGGAGCGGCGAGACGGGCAGGGCGTCCTCGTCGAGGGCGGCCGTCGCGGGCGCCATGGGCTTGGTGTCGGGCGTGGCCCGGCCCGCGGCCTCGGCGAGCGCCGCCACCGTGCGCTGCCGGAACACGTCGCGCGGGGTGAGCGCGAGTCCGCTCTCGCGGGCCCTGTTCACCAGCTGGATCGCGACGATGCTGTCGCCGCCCAGTTCGAAGAAGCTGTCGTGGACGCCGACCGAGGGCAGACCGAGCACCTCCGCGAACAGCGCGGCGAGCGCGGTCTCGGCGGCGGTGGTGGGCGCGTCGTCCCCGGCCATCGCGGTCCACCGGGGCGCGGGCAGGGCGCGGCTGTCGAGCTTGCCGTTCGGGGTGAGCGGCAGGGGGCCGTCGAGGCGTACGAGGGCGGAGGGGACCATGTAGTCCGGGAGGGTCCGCGCGATCCGGGTGCGCGCGCGGTCCACGGAGGCGTCCGGGTCCGGGCCGGCCTCGGCCACCAGGTAGGCGACGAGGCGCTTCACGCCCCGGTGGTCCTCACGGACGCGGACGGCGGCCTGGGCGATCCCGGCGCAGGCCATGAAGGCGCTCTCGATCTCGCCGGGTTCGATGCGGTGGCCGCGGATCTTGATCTGGCCGTCCGCGCGGCCGAGGAATTCCAGGTTGCCGTCGGCGCCCCAGCGCACCCGGTCGCCGGTGCGGTACATGCGGGCGCCGGGCTCCTCGGCGTACGGGTCGGCGACGAAGCGCTCCGCGGTGAGCCCCGGCCTGCCCAGGTAGCCGCGGGCCAGGCCGCGCCCGCCGACGTACAGCTCGCCCTCGGCTCCGACGGGCACGGGGCGCAGGGCCGAGTCGAGCACGTAGGTACGGGTGTTGGGGTCGGGCCGGCCGATGGGTGCGGGGCCGGGCCGGTCGGCGTCGGCGAGCCAGAGCGTGGAGTTGACGGTGGCCTCGGTGAGGCCGTACGCGACGACGACCTGGACGCGTCCGGCCCAGCGGGCGATGAGTTCGCTCGGCACGGCCTCCGTGCCGACGATCAGCACGGCGCCGTCGGGCAGTCGGCAGTCCTGCGGCAGCGCCGAGACGAGCGACGGCGGCAGGATCATGTGGGTGGCGCGGTGGTGTGCGATGTAGTCGGTGAGGGCGGGGCCGGCGACGCGGCGCTCGGTGGGGACCACGATGACGCGGCCGCCGACGCACAGCGACATGATCAGGTCCCAGACGGTCACGTCGAATCCGGCGGACGCGAACTGCACGACACGGCTGTCGGCGGTGATGCCGATGCGGTCGGTGGCGGTGGCGACGAGGCTGCCGACTCCGTCGTGCGAGACGACGACGCCCTTGGGGCGACCCGTCGAGCCCGACGTGTAGATGACGTACGCGGCCTGGTCCAGAGCGACGGGAACGCCGAGGTCCGAGGGGTCGAGGGCGGCGCACTCGGCGGCCACGGCCGGGTCGTCGAGCAGACACCGCTGGACGCCGGGCGCGTCCGGCAGGTCGGCGGACAGCTCACGGGTGGTCACGACCGTCCGGGCGCCGGCGTCGTCCAGCATGTAGGCGATGCGGTCCTGCGGATGGTCGGCGTCCAGCGGCAGGTAGGCCGCGCCGGCCTTCATCACGGCCAGCAGGGCGATCACGAGTTCCGGGGAGCGCGGCAGCGCCACGGCGACGACGTCCTCGCGGCCCACGCCCCTGGCGGCGAGGAGCCGGGCGAGGCGGTTCGCGGCGGCGCCCAGGTCCGCGTACGACAGTTCCCGGTCCTCGCAGACGAGCGCGACGGCGTCGGGGGCGTGCCGCACGCGGTCCTCGAAGGCCGCGGGCCAGGTCTGCTCGGGCGCGGGCCTGGGATCCACGCCGAAGTCGCCGAGCAGCTGGGCGCGTTCGGCACCGGACGTCAGCTCGATGTGGGCGACGGGCAGCCCGAGATCGGAGGTCAGCGCCTCGAGCACCGTGAGGAAGCGGCGCTCGTGGTCGGCCAGCGTCCCCTCGTCGCAGACGTCGGCGTCCGCGTCGAGGTGGATACGCAGGCCGTGGCCCTCCTCGAAGTCCCCGAAGGTGAGGGTGAGGTCGCTGACCGGGCCGAGCCAGTGGGGAACGTACTCGGCTTCGGCGCCGCTGAAGCGGAGGCCCTCGGGCTGGGGAAGGACGTTGACGGTGGGGCCGACGAGCTCCTGCACGCCGTCGACCAGGCCCAGGTCCCTGGCGAGGTCCTCGGCGCGGTAGCGGCTGTGGGCGACCGTCTCGGAGACGGCCGCGCGGACGGTGTCCAGGAGCTGGGCACCGGTCATGTCGGGGCGGACCGTGAGGCGCAGCGGCAGGATGTTGGACACCATGCCGGGGACGCGCCGCGTCGCGGGGTCCTGGCGGGTGGTGACGGGCAGCCCGAGGACGAGGTCCTGCTCGCCGGTGGCGCGGTGCAGATGGGCGGCCGCGGCGGCCACCAGGAGGCGGGACAGTGCCACGCCGGCGTCCGTCGCCGTGGCGCGGAGCCGGGCGGCGGCAGCGGGCGCGAGCTCCGTGGTGCGGCGGACGCGGCGCTTCGTCGGCGCGGACGTGCGCTCGACGAGGCGGACGGGTTCGGGGCGGTCGGCCATCCGTTCCCGCCAGTACGCGCGGTCCTGCGCGTACTGCTCGGAGGACCGGTAGGCGGTGTCCGTGCCGACCAGCCGGGACAGGGCCCAGTCCGGGGTCGTGGCCCCGTCGCCGAGCGTGTAGATGTCACCGGCCCGGCGGGTGATCTCGGCGATGCCGGCGCCGTCGACGGTGATGTGGTGGTAGCGCTGGTACCACCAGACGCGGTCGTCGGCGAGCCGCAGCAGCACCTGCGCGAACAGCGGGCCCTCGGCCAGATCGGCGGGGCGGTCGCGGTCGGCGTCCATCCACCGGTGGGCCGCGTCCCGCGGGTCGCTCTCGCCCCTCAGGTCCAGGCAGGGCACCTCGACGGGGAAGCGCGTGGGCACCTGGCGCGGTGTGCCCCGCACGTCGGCGATCCGGACGTGCAGGCTCTCCGCTTCCTCGGTGGCCTGCCGGACGGCGGCCGTCAGCCGGTCCAGGTCGATGTCACCGCGGAGCTGGAGGACGAACGAGATGTTGTATGCCGAGCTCTCCGGCTCGATCTGCTGGGCCAGCCAGATGCCCGATTGCCCGCCCGTGACGGGTATCCCGGAAGCGGACGTCCGGTCCGGCTCGACGTCAAACATCGTTCGCTAGGGCCTTTCCTGGTGGTGCGTCGGTGAGGGGTGCTCAAGGCTCGGGTCACGCGGAGTGGTTCCGCCGCCGCTGTTCGACGGCTGCGGGCCGCACCACGGACTCGTGCGGTGCGCAGCCCGCCCGTCCGCGGGGCGACGGGCGGACGGGCGGGGCTGCGGGCACTACTTGATGGCCGTCAGCAGCGGCTCGATCTCGTCGATCGCGTAGGGGATCGACAGGACCGTGTTGAACGAGAAGGCGGCGCCGATGTCCGGGTCCTGGTACGGCACGAAGAGGTCGCGCTTCTCCTGGTTGACCTTCAGCTTCTTGTAGAGCGGCTCGGCCTTGATGCGGTCGTTGGCCTGTGTGCTGGAGGTGACCCAGACGACGCGGTCGACGTCGAGCACGTTCAGCTTCTCGGCGCTGAACTCGGCGACGTTCCAGCCCGGCTTGGCCATGGTGTCGATCTCGGGCTTCAGCTTGAAGCCGAGCTCGGCGAAGAAGATCGCCTTGGGGTCGGTCTTCGTGAAGGCCGAGTACTTGCCGGCCTCGAAGCTGTCGGCCACGGCCAGGGTCTTCGTGGCCCACTCGGGGTGCTTGTCACGGACGGCCTTGAAGCGGGCGTCGACGCCGACGATCAGCTTCTCGGTCTCGGCGTCCTTGCCGAGCGCCTTGCCGATCTGGCGGGTCATCACCTGCCAGGGGGCGCCGTAGTCGACGTGTCCCTTGGGCTGGGCGACGACCTTGGTGAACTTGGAGAGCGTGTCGTACTGCTCCTTCTTCATGCCGGAGTACTGGGCGATCACCAGGTCCGGCTTCAGGGCCGCGATCTTCTCGATGTTGTACTCGTCGCGCTCGCCCACGATCTGCGGTGGCGTGTCGCCCCACTTGTCCTTCGTCCACGGCCACTTGCCGTACGGCTGCTCCTTGAACCAGTCCACCGAGCCCACCGGCTTGACGCCGAGGGCGAGCACCGCGTCCTGGTCCGACAGGCCGAGGGTGACGATCTTCTTCGGCTCGGAATCGATCTTCGTGCTGCCGTACTTGTGCTCCACGGTGACCGGGAAGGCGGCGGACTTGGCGTTCGTGCCGGCGTCGCCCGACGGCTTGGACTCGCTCTTCTCGGCGCCGCCCCCACAGGCGGCCAGAGCGAGCGCGGCGACGGCGACGACGGCCACGCGGGGGATGTTTCTGACGAACCGCGTCAGCCCGGGGCGTGTACCACTGGACATGGATGTTCCTCTCACGGGGGTTTCACTGTGCGGCCGCGCCTGCCTGGGGTACGACAGCGCTACCCGGCGGAGCACGGCGGTGTGGGGGGCTGAACCAAAAGGCTGAACCGAAGGACAGGGCCTAGCGGCCCGTGCCGATCCCGCCGGCGACCGGGCGGACCTCGTCGGACGACACCCTGAGGCCCCGGTCGAGAATCGACTCCAGGATCTCGCCGACCCGGATGGCGGTGTTGGAGAGCAGCGACGACGTGATGCCGTGCGTGTGCTCGGTGCCGCCCTGGAGGTAGATGCCGCAGCGCAGCTCGGGGTCGGTCGCGACGCGGTAGTCCCGCTCGACGCGGACGCGGCCCTGGTCGTCGCGGTGGCAGCGGTCGGCGACGCCGCCGAGGAGGCCGAGGGCGTCGGCCTGCTGGTAGCCGGTGGCGAAGACCACGACGTCGGCGTCCAGTTGGTGGTCCTCGCCGGTGACGAGGGACTTGACGGTGGCGCGGACGCCGTCCGCGGTCTCGGTGACGCCGGTCAGACGGGACACGTTGATGAAGCGCAGCCGCTCGGCGCCGAGGACCTTCTCCTGGTACGCCTGCCGGTACAGGTCGTCGATGAGGTCGATGTCCACCACGGAGTAGTTCGTGTTGCCGTGATAGTCCATCAGCTTGCGCTTGATGTCGTCGGGGGCGGCGAAGTACTCGTCGACCGCGGCGGGGTCGAAGATGCGGTTGGCGAAGCTGCTGTCGTCGGCGGGGCTGTAGCCGTAGCGCGAGAAGACGGCGCAGACCTCCGCGTCGGGGAAGCGGCGGTGCAGGTAGGCGACGTTCTCGGCGGCGCTCTGGCCGGCGCCGACGACGATGAAGCGGGAGGGGTCGGTGCCCTCCAGGCCGTCGACCTTCGCCAGCAGCTCGGAGTTGTGCCAGACGCGGTCGCCGCGGTCGACGCCCTCGGGCATGAGCGGCCGCAGTCCGGTGCCGATGACGAGGTTGCGGGCCCGGTGGACGACCGTCTCGGACCCGGAACGGGCCGTCACGTCCAGGTACTCCAGCACTCCGTCGCGCATGACGGGCTCGACGGATATGACCTCGTGCCCGTAGGACACCATGTCGTCGACCTTGGCCGCGGCCCACTCGAAGTAGTCGTGGAACTCCACCCGCAGGGGGAACAGGTTCTTGTGGTTGACGAAGTCGATCAGCCGGCCCTTGCTCTGCAGGTAGCAGAGGAAGCTGTACTCGCTGGACGGGTTCCGGAGCGTCACCAGGTCCTTCAGGAAGGACACTTGCATCGTCGCGTCGTCGATCAGCATGCCCCGGTGCCAGCCGAAACGGGGCTGACGCTCGAAGAAGTGAGCGGTGACCGCCTCCTGCCTCCCCACGCGTGCGTTGTGCTCGCTGAGCGCTATCGCCATGGCCACGTTGGACGGCCCGAAGCCGATACCGATCAGGTCGTGGACCAGAGGTGCGTCACCAGGAAGAACCTGAGACATGTCACTCCCATCGTGCGGGACAACCGCCTGTCAACTGCGGGCAGGCGTGGGGAAACAGGGAGCCCAGGACACACCGGTGACCGGCGGCCGAGCGGAACTTAGGTAAAGCTAACCTGATCTGACCGGGCTGTCGATGGGGCGAAACGGACATGGCGCCACCAGCGACCCCCAAGTCACCGTCAATTCATGGTGTGTTGCGGACTTAGGTAAGCCTTGCTTTACTGGGCGCCGGTCATTCGCTCATCTGAGGAGGATCCCCATGCGGGTCGTCATGTTCGGTTATCAGACGTGGGGGCACCGCACCCTGCAAGCACTCCTGGATTCCGAGCACGACGTCGTGATGGTGGTGACGCACCCCAAGAGCGAGCACGCGTACGAGAAGATCTGGAGCGACTCGGTCGCCGACCTCGCCGAACAGCACGGCGTTCCCGTACTGATCCGCAACCGCCCCGATGACGAAGAGCTGTTCACCCGGCTCAAGGAGGCCGACCCGGACATCATCGTGGCCAACAACTGGCGCACGTGGATCCCTCCGCGCATCTTCAACCTCCCCCGCCACGGCACCCTGAACGTGCACGACTCGCTGCTTCCCAAGTACGCGGGCTTCTCGCCGCTGATCTGGGCCCTGATCAACGGCGAGCGTGAAGTGGGCGTCACCGCGCACATGATGGACGACGAGCTCGACGCCGGCGACATCGTGATCCAGCACGCCGTGGCGGTCGGGCCGAAGGACACCACCACCGACCTGTTCCACAAGACGGTCGACCTCATCGCCCCGGTCACCACCGGGGCACTCGACCTCATCGCGTCCGGCCGGACCGAGTTCACCAAGCAGGACCGGTCGCAGGCGAGCTTCTTCCACAAGCGGTCCGCCGAGGACATCCGCATCGACTGGCACTGGCCGGCCGAAGACCTCGAGCGCCTGGTCCGCGCCCAGTCCGCTCCGTATCCGAGCGCCTTCACCTTCCACAAGGGCAGGCGTCTGGAAGTGCTGGGCGCGGTCGTGTCCGAGGGCCGCTACGGCGGCACGCCGGGCCGCATCTTCTACCGCGAGGGTGACGGCGTTGTGATCGTCGCCGGAGCGGACGCCCGCACCGGCCGCAACCACGGCCTGGCCATCACCCGCGTACGTACCGAAGACGGCGAAGAGATGCCCGCGACCGACTACTTCACCTCGATGGGCGGCTACCTCACCAGCCGCCCCTGACGATCAGGAAGCCCACACCCATGCGCACAGCGCGTACTGCAAGGCCGCGCCACTACCTCATGTGCCGGCCCACCCACTTCGACGTGGTCTACTCCATCAACCCGTGGATGGACCCGACGAAGCCCGTCGACACCCCCTTGGCCATCGCCCAGTGGGAGCAGTTGCGCCGGGTCTACCTCGACCTCGGCCACACCGTCGACGTGATCGACCCCCTCCCCGGCCTGCCCGACATGGTCTTCGCCGCCAACGGCGCCACGGTCATCGACGGACGCGCCCTGGTGGCACGGTTCCGCGACGACGAGCGGGTGAACGAGGCTCCGGCCTACCACGACTGGCTGCGCGACCACGGCTTCACGCACCTGCGCACCGCCGGGTTCGTCAACGAGGGCGAGGGCGACTACCTCTTCACCGGTGAGTGGCTGCTCGCGGGCACCGGCTTCCGGAGCGACCCCCGCTCGCACGCGGAGGCCCAGGAGTACTTCGAGCGGCCCGTGATCAGCCTGCGGCTCGTCGATCCGCACTACTACCACCTGGACACCGCGCTCGCCGTCCTCGACGAGAAGACCATCGCCTACCACCCGGCGGCGTTCTCGCCGGGCAGCCACGCGGTCCTGCGCCAACTGTTCCCGGACGCGATCACCGTCGGCGACGCCGACGCCGCGGTCTTCGGACTCAACATGACGTCCGACGGCTACAACGTCGTCCTGCCGCAGGCCGCGACCGACCTGGCCGCGGCGCTGCGTGAGCGCGGCTTCAACCCGATCGGCGTCGACCTTTCGGAGCTCCTCAAGGCCGGCGGAAGCGTGAAGTGCTGCACGCTGGAGCTGCGTTCGGCCTAGCGGCCGCCCAGGGCCGCCGTCCCGGCCCGGGGGACGCACTCCCCCTCGTCGCCATGTGGATCAGCGAATCCCCGTGGCGGCGAGGGTTTTTGACGGTGTGACAGACTGTCGAACGATGCCCGCACAGCCGCAAGGGCCGTTTCGACGGCCGCTCTTCGACTCGGACGGGGAAGGGCGAAAAGGAGAGCAATGGAGCAGCCGGTCTTCTCAGGGACAGCCCACGACCCGTCCGGTGCCAAGTTCGCGATCGTCGCGGTGTCGAACATGCCGGCCGACTGGGCGGAGGTCTTCCGCGCCCTCGTGAACGCCGACCTGACCGTCGACACGACGACGGCGGAGAACGGCGAAGCCTTACGGGCCGCCGTACGCGCGGCGGCGGGCCCCGGCGAGGAGCGGACCGAACCCGCGTCCACGGGCGGCAGCGGGTGGGCAAAGGTCCCCGGGCCGCCGCCCAGGAGCATGACGCCACCGAGCGTGCTGGAGCTCAACGCCTACCTCATGTACGCGATCGGCAAGACCGCACGACGCAGGCTCTCGGAGAAGCTGACGGCCCGTGGACTGCGGCTGTGGCACCTGACCGTGCTGGCCATGGTCAGCGACCTCGGCCCCCAGCCCAAGGGCACCCTGGCAGCGCGGCTGGACATGAACCAGAGCGATCTGGTCAAGATCGTGGACGACCTGCTCCGGGCCGGCCAGGTCGCATGCGACCGCGACCCGGCCGACCGCCGTCGTGTCGTGGTGAGGCTCACCCCGGAGGGCAGGGCGGCGCTGGCCCGCCTCAACGCGGAGATCTCGTCCGCCGACGACGACCTCCTGGCACCGCTGAACGAAGCGGAACGAGTCCAGCTCGCGTCCCTGCTGCGCCGCCTGCACGGGCACCACGACACCGCCCCGGGCGTCGTCCGTGGCCAGGCCGGCCCGGCGGCCTGACCACGGACATCCGGCCGATGACGGCTCACGAACGGCCTGGGGCCTGTCTTTTGGATCAGCCCGGCAAGATCCGAAAGACAGGCCCTACGGGACGGGCTGCTGCTGGGTGACGCAGTGGATGCCGCCGCCTCCCGTGCCGAGGCGGTCGATGTTCAACTGCTCGACGGCACGGTCCGGGTAGAGGCGAGCCAGGGTCGCCCTCGCCGCCTCGTCGGCCCGCGTGTCGCCGAAGTGGGCACTGACGACGGCGCCGTTGCAGAGGTAGTAGTTGGCGTAGGAGGCGAGGAAGTCCCTGCTGGTGGAACGGATCTTGTTGTAGTCCGGGCCCTGGAGGCGCATCACGTCCATCGGGTCGCCCGCGGCGGTCGTCGAGGCGGACAGGATGCTGAACTGCCGGCGCGCGTCGCGGGCGTAGGCGTCGTTGTCGGAGGCGAGGGGGATCTGGACGAGGGCCTCGCCGGGGGCGAGGAACCGGGACGTCGCGTCGACGTGGTCGTCGGTGATGTCCTGGCCGCGCACGCCGTCGAACCAGATGACCTTGGAGGCGCCGTACGCGTCGCACATCGCCGTCTCGATCTGCCGCTCCGACATCCCCGGGTTGCGGTTGCGGTTCACCAGACTGCTGCGGGTGGCCATCAGGGTTCCGGCGCCGTCCTGCTCGATGGCACCTCCCTCGCCGACCAGGTCGGCGGAGGTGAACGGCACACCCACGTAGGCGGCGATCCGTCCGGCGACGAGAGCGTCCTTGGCGTGGGCCTGCTTGTTGCCCCAGCCGTTGAAGTTGAGGCCCACGGCGTCCAGACCGCCGGCCCCGTCCGTACGGAAGACGGGCCCGCTGTCGCGCATCCAGCAGTCGTCGACGGGGATGGAGCTGATGACGGTGACCGTGGAGCCGCACATCGAGCGGGCCTTGGCGGCGCTGCCGGAGTTGGCGCACATGACGACGGGTTCGTACTTCGCGATCGTCCGGGCGATCAGGGCGATGTCCGTCTGTACGCCGCTCAGCTTGCCGCCCCAGATGGAGGTGCTGTCCGGCCAGGCCATCCAGGTGCGGGTGTGGCGGACGTCCTCGACCGGGACCCGGAAGGTGCCCGCGACGGCGCGGGCCCTGTCCTGTGTCGTCATGGCGAACGCGGCGCCGGCGGCGGTCGCTCCGGCGGCGACGAGGAATCCTCGCCGGTTCAGGCCTCGGTTCAGGGTGGTCATTCATGCCTCCTGTGTGGGGGTGCCTGCGGGGTCGAGCAGCTCCTGGCGGGCTGCCGCGATCCGGTCCGGGTTCCAGCCGGGGTGCGGTACGGAGTCCAGGAGCAGCCGGGTGTACGGGTGCCGCGGTGCGGCGAGCACCTCGGCGGTGGGGCCTGCCTCGACGACACGGCCGTGGCGCATGACGAGGACCTCGTCGGTGACGCACCGGACCACGCCGAGGTCGTGGGTGATGAAGAGGTAGCCGATCCGGGTCTGTTCGCGGATGTCGGCGAGCAGGTTGAGGATCTGCGCCTGCACGGACACGTCGAGTGCGGCGACCGCCTCGTCCAGGACGAGGACGGCCGGTTCCACGGCGAGGGCGCGGGCGATGGCGACGCGCTGGCGCTGGCCGCCGGACAGCCGGCGGGGCAGCGCGTCGGCGGCGCGGGTGCCGAGGCCCACCTGGTCGAGGAGTTCACGGATCCGGGGCTCGGGGTCCCGGTCGGGGAAGTGCAGGCGCAGTGTCTCGCGCAGGACGTGCTCGACGCTCGTCCTCGGGTCGAGGGACAGGCAGGGGTCCTGGAAGACCATCTGCACCTCGCGTGCTCGGGCCAGGCGCCCGGCCCGCCCGCGGACACGGGTGGGCCGGGCCCGGCCCCGTACCCGCACCTCGCCCTCGTCGGCCCGCTCCAGGCCGACGACGATGCGGGCGGTGGTGGTCTTGCCCGAGCCGGAGCCGCCCACGATGCCGAGCGACCCCCCCTCGCGCAGGGTGAAGGACACGTCGTCCACGGCGCGTACGGTGTCGAAGGCGCGGCTCAGTCCGACGGCTTGCAGCAGGGGTTCAGGCATCGATGACCGCTCCTTCTCGCGCGAGGCGGTCGCTGTGGTGGCAGGCGGCGAGGTGTTCGGGAAGGCCGGGGGCGGGAAGCGTTTCGGGGGCCGTTTCCTCGCAGAGGTCGGTGGCGAGGGGGCAGCGGGCCGCGAACGCGCAGCCGGGCAGCGCGGTCCGCAGGTCGGGTGGCTGCCCGGGGATGGCGGCGAGTCTGCCGCCGGGGGTCGTCAGGCGGGGTGTGGAGGCGAGCAGGGCGGCGGTGTACGGGTGGCGGGGGCGCTCGAAGAGGACGTCGGCGGGGCCGGTCTCGGCGATCCGTCCGGCGTACATGACGTACACGCGGTCGCTGATCGCCGCCGCGAGGTCGAGGTCGTGGGTGACGAAGAGCAGTCCCGTGCGGAAGCTCGCGCGCAGCCGGGCGAGGAGGGCGATCACCTCGGCCTGGGTGGTGACGTCGAGCGCGGTGGTCGGCTCGTCGGCGAGGAGGAGGGCGGGATCGCCCATGAGCGCCGCGGCGATCACGACGCGTTGCAGCATGCCGCCGGACACCTGGCTCGGGTACTTCGCGAGAGCGGTGTCGTCCAGGCCGACCGTCCGGAGCAGTTCGACGGCGCGGGCGGTGGCGTCGGCCTCGTCCGTCCTGCCCGCCGAGCGGACGCCCTCGGTGAGGAAGTCGCCGATGCGGCGCAGCGGGTTGAGGGCGGCGCGCGGGTCCTGGTAGATCATGGCGACGGTGCCCGCGCGCAGCGCGCGCAGCCGGTCGGCGCCCATGGTGAGGACGTCGTGCCCCTCCACCAGGACGGCGCCTTCGACGGTGGCGCCGGGCGGCAGCAGCCCCAGGGCTCCGCGTGAGGTGAGGGTCTTCCCGGAGCCGGACTCGCCGACGAGGGCGACGGTCTCGCCGGGCCCGACGGTGAGGTCGACGCCGTCGAGGACGGGGCGGGCGGTGCCGGGAAGGGTGATCCGCAGGCCCTGGATGTCGAGTGTGGTCATCTGTCTCTCCTGGCGACGCGGTCGGCCCAGCGCTCGCCGACCACGTTGAACGCGACGACGGTCAGCACGACGAGGACGCACGGCAGGATCGCGGAGAGCGGGTAGCCGTGCTGGATGGCGGCCTGCCCGTCGAAGACCATGCGGCCCCAGTCGGGCGTGAGCGGCGGCACGCCGAGGCCGAGGAAGGACAGGCCTGCCAGGTCCATGAGGGCGTAGCCGAAGTTGATGGTGGACTGGGCGAGGACGACGGGGGCGATGTTGGGCAGGATGTGGCGCAGGCAGATCTGGAGCGCCGAGTGGCCCTGGACCTGATAGGCGCTGACGTAGGGGCGGGCGCGTTCGGCGAGGACGAGGGAGCGGGTGAGCCTGCTGACGTACGGCAGGTAGGCCACGCCGAGCGCGACGACGGGGGCGAGCAGGCCCTCCCCGTACACGGAGATGACGAGGATCGCCAGGAGCATTCCGGGGAAGGCGAAGACGAGTTCGGTGCAGCGGGAGAGGACGGAGTCCAGCCAGCCGCCGCGCCAGGCCGCGGCGGTGCCGACGGCGACCCCGGCGAGGGTGGAGAGGACGACGACGCCGAGCGGACCGAGCAGGGAGGTGCGGGCGCCGAGCAGGAGCCGGGAGAGGGTGTCGCGGCCGGCGGCGTCGACGCCGAGCGGATGGTCGGCGGAGGGCCCGGCGAGCGCGCCGCCCAGGTCGACGGCGTTGGGGTCGTGGGGTGCGGCCCAGGGGGCGAACAGCGCGGCGGCGACGACGAGGCCGACGAGGGCCAGGCAGACGAGGTGGAGCGGGGAGCGGTCGGACGCGGCGCGCAGTCCGGCGAGACCGGGCCGCCGGGTGAGGACGGCGGTCATGCGGTGGCCTCCCTCGACCCGAGGGTGATCCGGACGTCGACCAGGGGCAGCAGGAGGTCGACGAGCAGGTTCACCACCATGAACAGGGCCACGATGATGAGGGAGATGGCCTGGACGGTCGGGAAGTCCTTGGTCGTGGTGGCCAGTTCGAGGAGTTGTCCGATGCCGCCGATGCTGAAGGCGGTCTCCACGAGGATCGTGCAGACGAGCAGGGTGGAGATGATCAGCCCTCCGGTGGTGAGCACGGTCCCGAGCGAGTTGCGCAGCACATGGCGCCGGATGACCTGGCGTTCGGGTACGCCTCTGCTGCGGGCGACCGTCACGTGCTCGCTGCCGAGCGCTTCGAGCATGGCGGAGCGGGTGACCCGGGCGAGCATCCCGATCAGGTAGAGCGCGAGGGCGATCGCGGGCAGGGTCAGGTGCCAGACGGTGTCGAGGAAGCCGTCGCCCGCGCCGCTGCTGGGGAACCAGCCGAGGTTGACGGCGAAGAGTCCCTGGAGCAGGACGGCGGCGACGAAGGACGGGGTGCCGACGGCGAGGGTGGTGGCGACGAGGACGGTGGAGTCGGTCGCTCCGCCGCGTACGGCGGCGAGCCGGCCGAGGAACAGGCCGACGGCGACGACCACGACCAGCGCCATGGTGACCAGCAGCAGAGTGGTGGGCAGGCGGTCGGCCAGCAGCCGGGACACGTCGGTGCGGTAGGTGAGGGACCGGCCGAAGTCGCCCTGTGCCATGTCGCCGAGCCACCGCAGATAGCGGACCGCGAACGGGTCGTCGAGGTGGTATTGGGCGTTGACGGCGGCGAGTGCCTCCGGGGAGGCCGAGCGGCCGGACAGCAGGAAGCTCGCGGGGCTGCCGGGCGCCAGGTACATCGCGCCGAAGACGACGAACGACGCGACGAGGAGGGTGGCCGCCATCTCGGCGACCCGCCGTACGGCGAATCTCACGAAGTTCACGGCGCGGCCCCCACATCGGCGGCCCACGGGTAGTACATGTACGCGATGGTCGTCGGGGCGCCGGTGATCCTCTTGTTGAGGAAGACCGCGGTGGGCCACTCCGCGACCGGGATCCACGGCAGCCGCTCGGCGGCGTGCCTCTGGAGTTCGGTCTCGATCCGCAGGCGGCTGTCCCGGTCGTAGGTGGCGCCGGCGCGCTCGACCAGGTCGTCGTACCGCTTGTCGCTGTAGCCGGCGAAGTTGAGGTACGCGCCGGTCCTGAAGTTCGTCAGGAGGTCCAGCGGGTCGGTGATCGAGTCGTAGTAGGTGAGCGGGAACATGTCGATGCCCTCGCGCGCCCCGGGGTCGGTGAAGAGCGCCGTGAAGGCGTTGGGGGCGACGGACTTGACGCGGATGTCCAGCCCGATCTGGCTCCCGGCGGCCTGGACGGCGGTGGCGAGGAGGGAGACGTCCTGTCCGATCGAACTGGTGGCGACGGTCAGGGTCCTGCCGGTGGCGCCGGCCTCCTTGACGAGCGCTCGCGCCTTCTCGATGTCCCGGGTCGTGGACGGCAGTCCGTCGAACGCCGCCTTCCGCACCCGCGGTGACGCTCCCGCCCAGGCCGCCCGGCTGGTCAGCGAGTGGGTGACGGTGCCCGCGCCACCGAGCCCGGCCCGTACGAACCCGGAGCGGTCGAGGGCGAGGGAGAGGGCCCGTCGTACGCGTACGTCACCGAGCGCGCCCTTCATGTTGGTGATGCCGACGTTGACGGTGCTGAGGCCCTCCCCGAAGTAGAGGGTGCCGACGCCGCTGTCCTTCAGCCGGGCGTAACTCTCGGTGGGGATCAGGTAACCTCCGTCGGCCTCCCCGCTGAGCAGGGCGTTCGTCCGGGCGGAGGCGTCGGTGAGGAAGCGGAAGACGACTTCGCCGGCCTTGGCCCGGGTGCCCCAGTAGCCGTCGAAGCGCCGCAGCTCGAGCGACTGCCCCTTCTGCCAGTCACCGAGCGTGAATGGGCCGGTGCAGGCGAGGCCGCCGGAGGTGCCGTAGTCCTTTCCCGCGGCGGTGACCCCGGCCTTGGAGGCCACCACACCGGCGGCGGTCGCCATGTACTGGGGGAACTGCGAGTCGGGCTTCGTGAGCTTGACGGTGACCTGGAGCGGGCCGGTCTTCCGTACGGAGGCGACGTTCTGGAAGTTCTGCGCCCAGGCCGCGGCGTTGTCCGGGTCCATCTGGCGGCCGAGGCTGAAGACGACGTCGTCGGCGGTCATGGTCCGGCCGTCGTGGAAGCGCACCCCGCGCCGCAGGTCGTAGACCCAGGTGGTCGGGTCGGGGTTGGACGCCTTCTCGGCGAGGCCGGGTGCGAGGGTGAGCCCGGGCGTCCAGCGCATCAGGCTCTCGCAGACGTTGGAGAGGATGGTGTTCTGCGGGTAGTCGAACGCCATCGTGTAGTCGAGCGTGGGCGGCTCGGCGTAGACCGCCCAGGTGAAGGAGTCGATGTCCCCCTTGGGGCGGGGCGTGCCGGCGGACAGGGAGAACGAGGCCCCGGATCCGTCCGGTCCGCCCTGAGGGGGACCGGCGCAGGCGGCGAGGACGGCGACCGAGGACAGGACCGCGAGCGCCGCGCGCACGGCCGTAGCCGGGGCGGACCGGCCACGGCGCGGGCCGGCGCGGCGTCTTGAGACGCGGGGTGGAGGTGCGGTGGTCATCGTCGCGCTCACTTTCGGTACGGCGGGGCGGGGGCTGCCGGACCGCGAGTCCGGTCCGGCAGCGAGGTGTCGTGCGGGCTTACGCGGGGGGTGCGCCGGATGACGCGGTGGGACGCGCGGTGGGTTACGCGGCGGGATGCGCGGTGGGCCGCGGCACCGGGATCTGCTGGGTGATGCAGTGGACGCCGCCCCCGCCGTACGCGATCACCGGCGCCGGTACGCCGACGACCTTGCGGTCCGGGTACGCCGCGGCGATCACCTCCAGCGCGGCCATGTCCTGGGGCACCCCGGCCACCGGGACGACCACACCGCCGTTGGCGACGTAGTAGTTGAGGTACGAGACCTCGACGCGGCCGCCGGCGACCTCGGTGAACGCGGTCTGGGGGACGTCGACGATCTCCAGGGCGCGGCCCCGGGCGTCGGTCGAGACCTCCAGGACGGCGCGGTTGGCGCGCATCCGGGCGTGGTCGGGGTGGGCCGGGTCGTCGGGCAGGGAGACGACGACCTTGCCGGGGGCGGCGAAGGCGCAGACGCCGTCGACGTGGCCGTCGGTCTCGGTGTCGAGCAGACCGCCGTACGGGAGCCAGATGACCTTGTCGACACCGAGCCGCGTCTTCAGCTCGGCCTCGATCTGCTCCCGGGTCATGCCCGGGTTGCGGTTGGGGTGGAGGAGGCACTGCTCGGTGGTGATGAGGGTGCCCTCGCCGTCGACGGTGATCGCCCCGCCCTCCAGGATCATGTCGGAGGCGATGCGGTCGACGCCGAGGTGCTCCAGGAGCAGGGCGCTGACCCGGTCGTCGGAGTCGTACGGGTGGTGCTTGCGGCCCCAGGCGTTGAAGCGGAAGTCGACACCGGCCCGGCGTCCGTCGCCGTCCAGGACGAACAGCGGCGCGGAGTCCCGGAACCAGGAGTCGTCCAGGGGCAGTTCCACCACGGTGATGTCGTCACCGCAGTGGGCGCGGGCGTCGTCGCCGAAGCCGGGCGGGGCGACCATGGTCACGGGCTCGAAGCGCGCGATGGCGCGGGCGACATCGGCGTACTCCTGCTTCACGGCGTCCAGGACGCCGTCCCACAGGTCCACGCGGGTGGGCCAGGCCATCAGGCAGCCCTCGTGCTCGGACCACTCGGCGGGCATACGGAACGCGGTCATTGCCTGACTCATTTCAGTCGGTGGGAAGGAATCGTGGACCTAACTGAATTTTCAGTCAAGCCTTTGGGTGTGAAGAACGTGAGGGAGCGGGAGCGGAAGCGAGGGATCGGTCTCAGAGGAAGTAGAGACGGCTGAGGGAGACCTCGTGCGCCGGCTCCGAACGCAGGGGCTCTCCGTCGAGCGTCACCAGACCGTCGCGCGCGTCGACCCGGACGTCTCCCAGGCGCGTGTTGAGGAGCAGGTCCTTGGGGCCGATGCCGCGGGTGCCCCGTACGCCGACCCGGCGGCGGCGGGTGGGCATCTGGTCGTTGCCGAGCGCGGCCGCGGCCTGGGAGACGAAGGCCACGGAGATGTCCGCCGGGGTGGCGCCGTGGGCGCCGAACAGGGGGCCCAGCACGAGCGGTTCGCAGGTGTCGGTGGCGGCGTTCGGGTCGCCGGTGACGCCCCACGCCGGGAAGCCGTTCTTGATGACCATCTGCGGCTTGGCGCCGAAGTACTGCGGCCGCCACAGCACGATGTCGGCCATCTTGCCCACCTCGATCGAGCCGATCTCGTGGGCCAGACCGTGGGCGATCGCGGGGTTGATGGTCAGCTTGGCCATGTAGCGCAGCACGCGTGCGTTGTCGTCGTGGGCGCCGTCGCCGTCCATGGGGCCGAGTTCGGCCTTCATCTTTCCGGCCATGGCGAAGGTGCGGCGTACGGTCTCGCCGGCGCGGCCCATGCCCTGGGCGTCGGAGGAGGTGATGCCGATGGCGCCGAGGTCGTGCAGGACGTCTTCGGCGCCCATCGTTCCGGCGCGGATGCGGTCGCGGGCCATGGCGGCGTCGCCGGGCAGGTCGGTCTTCAGGTCGTGGACCGAGACGATCATGCCGTAGTGCTCGGCGACCGCGTCGCGGCCGAAGGGCAGGGTCGGGTTGGTGGAGGAGCCGATGACGTTCGGCACGCCCGCCATCTTCAGCACGTTGGGTACGTGTCCGCCGCCGCAGCCCTCGATGTGGAAGGCGTGGATCGTGCGGCCGTCCAGCACGCTGAGGGTGTCCTCGACCGACAGGCACTCGTTCAGGCCGTCACTGTGCAGGGCGACCTGCACGTCATACTCCTCGGCCACCCGCAGAGCGGTGTCCAGAGCACGGGTATGCGCGCCCATGTCCTCGTGGACCTTGAACCCGGACGCACCACCCTCCGCCAGCGCCTCCACCAACGGGGCCTCACCGGAGGACGAGCCGCGCGCCAGGAACCCGATATTGACCGGCCAGGCATCGAAGGCATTGAAAGCGTGCCGCAGCGCCCAGGGCGAGTTGACACCGACACCCCAACTCGGGCCGATCTCCTGACCGATGATCGTGGTGACGCCGCTCGCCAGCGATGCCTCCATGATCCGCGGGGAGAGAAGATGGACATGTGTGTCGACGGCACCGGCGGTGGCGATCAGCCCCTCGCCCGGGATCATCGTCGTCCCCGTTCCGACGACGACGTCGACGCCGTCGAGGGTGTCCGGGTTGCCCGCGCGTCCGATACCCGTGATCCGGCCCTCGCGGATCCCGATCGACACCTT
>NZ_JBEPDM010000039.1:0-73623 GCF_040300305.1 Streptomyces sp. NPDC000410 | reverse complement strand
TCCTCGTACTGGACGTACTTGGATGACTCCGACAACGCAGCGAGTGCGCGTGCCGGGCGTCGCGCGCCAGGCGGGATTTGTCAGACACGGCCTAGCGAGTGTCCGCCGCCACCGCCATCATCGCCCGGACCTGGGCGATGATGTCCAGCCGGTTCCGTACGAACTCGGGGTCGGTCACCGTGCCCGTCGCCGGGTTCGTGTTCCCCGCGCCGAATGCGAGGACCGGGGTGTGGACATGGCCGCCCGGCAGGGTGTCGTGCAGACCGAGCCGGTCGCGCGGCAGCGTGGCGCGGTAGGCGATCTCGTTGGAGAGACAGTCGCCGCCGCCTCCGGCACGGGCCGTCGAGCCCGGGGTCGGTCCCTGCGGCCGGACCACGGGGGTGGTGCCGCCCGCCGGGATCTCGGTGACCGAGGTGTTGTCGTACACCGGGAAGCGACCGGTGTCCTCGGCGGTGATCGCCGCGTACGGGAGCGTGGTCGAGGTCCACTGCGGCTGCGAGGCCGGGTCGCCGACCGGCACGGTCTCCGTCCGGGCAGGTTCTCGTTGTCGGGGAAGCCGCCGCGCCAGGCGCCGTTGGTGCGCTCGATGTCGAACCGGCCGACGCGGCCCCGGCTCACGGTGGTGAGCAGGTCGGTGTGTGGAAGCTACGGCGCGGAATCTTGTGGCCTCAATCAGACCTTGACGACGCGCACTCGGGGGCCGCAGAGCGTCGCGATGTCTTCCGGATCCGAGGTGAGCACGATGACGGGGCCGGGCAGGCTGAGCGCCGTGGCACACAGGATGGCGTCCAAGGCGTACTTGTGGCCATGCAGCCTGGCTGCGGCCAGGAGCTTGGACGCGGACCGTGAGATGTCCTCCGTGACCGGCACGACATCGATGCGGGACAGGACCCAGTCGAACCGCGGCTGCGCGATTCCCGGGTGCCGGGCTTCAACCGGGGTGATCGCACTGGTGGCAACGTGGGTGCGCTGGTCCCTGGCGCGGCTCACCAGGGCGATGACACGGCTGTCGTCGGCGACGAGTTTGGACAGGCCCTCGCAGTCCAGGACGACGGTTCCCCCTTGCGTGAGGTTCATGCGGCCGACGGCTCCGCGCCCGGTTCGGGCTGTCCGTCGAGGACTTCGGCGGCCCAGGCGAGGTCCTGATCGGACAGCGGGCCGAACCGAACCTCGTGGTCGTCGACGATCTCGCTGAGCTTGTCCATGGCCATCTGCTGGCGTACCGCTTCGGTGACGTACGCGGAGAAGCCGCCAGAGCCGACCTTGGCCTTCACCGTCTCGGCGAGATCCTCGGGGATGCTGATCGAGTACTTGCGCGTGGAACCGCTCATACCGGCACGTTACCACCGGCGGTAGCATCACTGTCTCCGGCCGCCGGAACTGCCACCCAGAAGCGCGAGGAAGTCCCGGAACGCGCCCGGCATGTCCACCGACTCCGGGTCCAGCAGCCACTGGTACTGCAGTCCGTCCATGACGGCCGTCAGCAGCGGAGCCGCCCGCTCCGGGGTGAGCCCGCCCGGCAGCCGGTCGCCGTACTCGGCGCGCAGCACGGTCGTCATCTCCGTACGCACCTGCTCATAGCGGCGCGTGAAGAACTCCCGGGCCGGATGGTCCTCGGTGACGCTCTCGCCGAGCAGCGCGGAGAACGTCTGCACGATGCCGGGCCGCATCGCGTTGTACTCGACCAGCGAGGCGAGCAGCTCCGGGCGCCAGCCGCCGGGAGAGCGGTGCGCGCCCGAGGTGTCCCACTGGTCGCGCTCCTCCAGGACGGCGACGAGCAGCGCGTCCTTGGTGGGGAAGTAGTGCAGGAGCCCCTGCTGGGTGAGTCCGACGCGCTCGGCCACCGCGCCCAGTGACGCGCCCCGGTAGCCGCGTTCGGCGATCACTTCGAGGGTGGCGCGCAGGATTTCCGCGCGTCTCTCCTCGCTCCTGGCCCTGGCCATCGTCCGCTCGCCCCGTTCCGTTCCGCTCATCCGCCAGCAGGACCGTACGCCATCCATAAAGTCACAGGAAGATGACGAACCCTACCGACCTACAGGTTCAGGGGTCCAGTATGGGAGCACCCACACCACGTCAACGAGGAGGCACGGCCGTGGCAGACGACACCCCCGCCCCCGTCCCCGCACCCGACCACACCGACGCGGTCGAGACCGCCCTCGGCAAGCTCGACCTCGACGCCAAGGCCCGGCTGCTCGCGGGCCAGGACATGTGGTCGCTCCCGGCCCTCCCGGAGATCGGCCTGAAGTCCCTGGTGATGTCGGACGGCCCGATCGGCGTCCGTGGGGTGCGCTGGACCGCCGACGACCCGTCCGTCGCCCTGCCCTCACCGACCGCGCTCGCCGCCACCTGGGACCCGGCCCTCGCCCGCCGCGCCGGGCGGCTCCTCGCCCAGGAGGCCCGCCGCAAGGGCGTCCACGTACTCCTCGCACCCACCGTCAACCTGCACCGCTCGCCGCTCGGCGGGCGCCATTTCGAGTGCTACTCCGAAGACCCGTACCTGACGGGCGAGATCGGCACCGGATACGTCGCGGGCGTCCAGGACGGCGGCGTCGGCACCACCGTCAAGCACTTCGTCGCCAACGACGCCGAGACCGATCGCTTCACCGTCGACAACGTCATCGCGCCCAGGCCGCTGCGCGAGCTCTACCTCGCCCCCTTCGAAGCCATCGTCGAAAACGCCCACCCCTGGGGCATCATGGCCGCCTACAACCAGGTCAACGGCGCGACGATGACCGAGCACAGCCACCTCCAGAACGAGGTCCTGCGCGGCGAGTGGGGCTTCGACGGGTGCATCGTCTCGGACTGGATGGCCGCCCGCTCGACGGTCGGCGACATCCTCGGCGGCCTCGACGTCGCGATGCCCGGCCCCCGCACGGTGTACGGGGACGCCCTCGCCGCCGCCGTCCGCAGCGGTGAGGTCGAGGAGTCCGTCGTCGACGGAGCCGTACGCAGCGTCCTGCGGCTGGCCGCCCGCGTCGGCGCCCTGGACGGGGTGGAGCCCGCCGTCACCGAGCCGCCGGCCGCGATCGACGGCCAGGCCCTGGCCCGCGAGATCGCCCGCCGCGCCTTCGTCCTCGTACGCAACGAGGGCGGGGCCCTGCCCGTCGACCCGGCCCGGGTGCGCACGGTCGCCCTCATCGGCGCCGCCGCCCGCGACGCCCGCGTCCTCGGCGGCGGCTCCGCCACCGTCTTCCCCGAGCGGGTCGTGTCGCCGCTCGACGGCCTCACCGCCGCGCTGCCGCCCGGTTCGCTGACGTACGCCGTCGGCGCGGACCCCAGCGACGAACTCACCCCCGCCGACCAGGGCTTCTCGCTGCGCGCCGTCTGCCGCGACGCGTCCGGAGCCGTGATCGGCGAGGGATCGTTGCCCGGCGGCCAGGTGCAGTGGATCGGCGACGACCTGCCCGAAGGCGTCAGCCACGAGACCCTGCGCTCCGTCGAGGTCATCGGCACCTTCACCCCGCGCGAGAGCGGCGAGCACGCCTTCGGCACGCGGGGCCTCGGCGGTTTCGCGCTGCACGTGGGCGAGGAACTGCTGTGGGAGGGCGTGCAGGAGCGGGGCGGCGAGGCCGACCCGTTCGAGGCGTTCTTCGGCGCCCCCGTCGAGCGCGGGCGCGTCACGCTCACCGAGGGCGAGACCGTCGAGGTGTCCCTGCGCCACACGCTCGGCGACGCGGCCGCGGCCCCGCTCCCGGCGGTCATGTTCTCCTTCCTCCACCGCGGGCCGCGCCGCGACCCGGACGCGCTCATCGACGAGGCCGTGGCGGCCGCGCGGGCCGCCGACACAGCCGTCGTGGTCGTCGCCACCACCGAACGGGTCGAGTCCGAGGGCTTCGACCGCACCGATCTGCGCCTCCCCGGCCGGCAGGACGACCTCGTACGGGCCGTCGCCGCCGCCCAGCCGAACACGGTGGTCGTGGTGAACGCGGGCTCCCCGGTCGAACTGCCCTGGCGCGACGACGTCGCCGCGATCCTGCTCACCTGGTTCCCCGGCCAGGAGGGCGGAGCCGCCCTCGCCGACGTACTCCTCGGCACCGAGGAACCCGGCGGCCGGCTCCCCACCACCTGGCCCGCCGCCCTCGCCGACGCCCCCGTCACCGACGTCACCCCGGCCGATGGTCAACTCTTCTACACCGAAGGCGTGTTCATCGGATACCGTGCCTGGGACAGGACCGGCCGGGTCCCCGCGTACCCCTTCGGGCACGGACTCGGCTACACCACCTGGGACTACGAGTCCCTGGAGGCGACCCCCGCCACCGCCACGGTCCGCGTCCGCAACACCGGCACCCGCCCCGGCCGCGAGACGGTCCAGATCTACCTCGCCCCGGAGGCACCCGAGACGGACGCCGCCGAGCGCCCGCAGCGCTGGCTCGCCGGCTTCGCCACGGTCGAGGCGGCCCCTGGGGAGAGCGTCGACGTGGAGATCCCGCTGCCGCGCCGCGCGTTCGAGATCTGGGACGAACAGTCCGGTTCCTGGACCTTCGTCCCCGGTCCGTACCAGGTCCGGGCCTGCCATTCCCTGCACGACGCCCGTCTGACCGCCACACTGGAGGTCTGACCCACAGTCACCCCGGGGCGGCACCTGACAGCCGCCCCGGGGTTCACCTCACGGCCGTGACGTTCCGGTACGCGATCTCCGCCAGCCGCGCCTGACCGTCCTTGCTCGGATGGAACCAGTCCCAGCGGCTCAACTGCTTGCCCTCGAACCGGTAGGCGAACACGTCCCCGCCGTCGTACCGGCAGCGCGCGTCCTTCGCGCAGACACTCCTCAGCGCCTCGTTGTACGCCACCACCCGCTCCTGCACCCGCGCCCGGCGCCGCTGCGCCGCCTCACCCATGTCGTCCGCGTCGTCCAGCATCGAGGCACAGATCCCCAGCTTCCAGACCTGCTTGCCCAGCGGACTGCCACGCCCCGTCGACCAGAGCCGCTTCAGGTCCGGCACGCTCGACACGTACACCTGCGCCTTGGGCGCGGTGCGCCGCAGCGTGCGCAGCGCGGCCTCGAACGACGCGGTGAAATCGGCGACCGGGGTCATCAGCTCCGGCGAGTTCCGGCAGGCGTCATTGGCGCCCACCATCACCGTCACCAGCTCGGGCCGGTGCGCGGCGGCTTCCGTCATCTGCCCGGGAAGCTCCGCCATCCGGGAGCCGGACCGGGCGTGGTTCCAGCTGCGCCCGGCCGCCGCCGTCGGCCCGAGCAGCCGCAGCGCCAGGCTGCCGACCTCGGGGTCGGTGCCGGTCGCCCACGACACCTCCGGGCAGTCGGCGAGCACCGCGCAGGCGTCGAAGCCGCGGGTGATGGAGTCGCCGACAGCGGCGACGGAGGCAGGGCTGCGGTCCCACACGGGTGTGGGGGAGGGGCTGGGCCGTTTCGGCGGGGCGCTGTGCGAGGCGGGCGCGTCCGCGGTGCACCCCGGCAGCGCGGCCAGCAGCGAGAGCATGGCCGCCACGGTCAGCGCGGCCGGGGCGCGGCCCCTTTGACCCGTACGGCGGTTCCCCCGGCTTTCACGCATCCCCCGGCCCCTCCAACGATGGCGTCCTGGCGGGTGAAAGGTTGGTGCGTACGGACCCCCGGACCGACGGTACGTCACCCCTCCGCCCCCGCCGCACGATAGCTTTTCCCCGTCGACCCAGAGGCACCCGGCCCCCCGGCTCCGGTAAATTACATCACGTCACATGCTGTCCGTTTTGTGGAGTTTCACTCCCGATGCTGTTTACTGAGGCCGCTGGGAAAGGCGAACCTCGTCCCACACTGGAGGTCCCGGTGACGACACGTGGAGTTCTGTACGTTCACTCCGCACCGCGCGCGCTGTGCCCGCACGTCGAATGGGCGGTCGCGGGCGTACTCGGAGTGCGGGTCCAGCTCGACTGGATCCGCCAACCCGCGTCCCCCGGCACCTGGAGAGCCGAATTCTCCTGGCAGGGCGAACCGGGCACGGCCTCCAAGCTGGCCTCCGCCCTGCGCGGCTGGCAGATGCTCCGCTTCGAGGTCACCGCGGAGCCCTGCCCCACGGCGGAGGGCGAGCGCTACAGCGCCACCCCCGAACTCGGCATCTTCCACGCCGTCACCGGCATCCACGGCGACATCCTCATCCCCGAGGACCGCCTGCGGGCGGCGCTCGCCCGCTCGGCCCAGGGCGAGACCGACCTGGAGGCGGAGATCGCCCGCCTCCTGGGCAAGCCCTGGGACGACGAGCTGGAACCCTTCCGCTACGCGGGCGAGGGCGCGCCGGTGCGCTGGCTCCACCAGGTGGTATGACGGGGGGCTGCCGCGCCCCCGCCGGCCCCCGCGGGGCCGCTCCGCGACGGCCGTGTCCTCAATCGCCGGAGGGGCTCCAAAGGAGCCCCTCCGGCGATTGAGGAGCGGGGGTCCGGGGGCGGAGCCCCCGTAACGGGGGCTGGGGCGCAGCCCCAGTTTCGGGAAGGGGCGGGGCGGGGACAAAGCCCGCCGCAGGCGCACCGGTCGAGGCGCCCGCACGACATGGGTGTGGCCCGTCTCCCGAGGGGAGACGGGCCACACCCATGTCCAGGTCGTCAGACCGTCCGGAACGCCAGCACCACGTTGTGGCCGCCGAAGCCGAACGAGTTGTTGATCGCCGCGATCGTGCCCTCGGGCAGCGCGCGCGGCTCGCCGCGGACGATGTCGGCGTCGATGTCGTCGTCGAGCTCGTCCACGTTGATGGTCGGCGGAGCGAGACGGTGGTGCAGCGCCAGGACCGTCGCGACGGTCTCGATGCCGCCCGCGCCGCCCAGCAGATGACCGGTCATCGACTTGGTGGCGGAGATCGCCACATGGTCGAGGTCGTCGCCCAGCACCTTGCGCAGTGCCTTGAGCTCGGCGGTGTCACCCTGCGGGGTGGAGGTCGCGTGCGCGTTGAGGTGGACCACCTCGGACGGCTTCAGACCCGTGTTGTCCAGCAGGTTCTGCACCGCGGCCGCGACACCGCGGCCCGTCGGCTCGGGCTGCGCGATGTGGTGGCTGTCCGCGGACAGACCCTGGCCCAGCACCTCGCAGTACACCTTCGCGCCACGCGCGGCGGCGTGCTCGGCCGACTCCAGGACGATCACACCGGCACCCTCGCCGAGGACGAAGCCGTCACGGGCCTTGTCGTACGGACGCGAGGCCTTCTCGGGCTCGTCGTTGTTCTTGGACATCGCCATCATGTTGGCGAAGGCCGCCACCGGCAGCGGGTGGATCGCCGCCTCGGTGCCGCCCGCGACGACGACGTCGGCGCGGCCGGTACGGATCATCTCGACGGCGTAGCCGATCGCCTCGGCGCCGGACGCGCAGGCCGAGACCGGGGTGTGCACGCCCGCCCGGGCGTTCACCTCCAGGCCGACGTTGGCGGAGGGGCCGTTGGGCATCAGCATCGGCACGGTGTGCGGGGAGACGCGGCGTACGCCCTTCTCCTTCAGCACGTCGTACTGGTCGAGGAGCGTGATCACACCGCCGATACCGGAGGCGATGACCGCGCCGAGCCGCTCGGGGGAGATCTTCTCGTCCTCGCCGGCCGGGGCCTTGTAGCCGGCGTCGGCCCACGCCTCACGGGCGGCGATCAGCGCGAACTGGGCCGAGCGGTCCAGCTTGCGGGCGAGCGGCCGGGGCAGGACCTCACCCGGGTCGACCGCCGCGAGGGCGGCGATACGGACGGGCAGGTCGGCGAAGCGTTCGTCCTCGAGGGGGCGGACGCCGGAGCGTCCCGCGATCAGACCTTCCCAGGTCGATGCGGAGTCGCCACCCAGCGGTGTGGTTGCGCCGATACCGGTGACGACCACGGTGCGATTGGTCGAGCTCACAGGAATTCTTTCTCCACGGTCTATGAGGTTTCGTGAATCAGCGGCGCCACCGCCGGGTGGCGTACCTGAATCAGTCCTGGTTCTTCAGGATGTAGTCGGCGGCGTCGCCGACGGTCTTGAGGTTCTTGACGTCCTCGTCCGGGATCTTGACGTCGAAGCGCTCTTCGGCGGCGACGACGACCTCGACCATGGACAGCGAGTCGACGTCCAGGTCGTCGGTGAAGGACTTGTCCAGCTGGACGTCCTCGACCGGGATACCGGCGATCTCGTTGACGATGTCGGCGAGACCGGCGACGATCTCTTCCTGCGTGGCGGCCATGTGGCGCTCCTTCGGTGTGTAGCAGAGGGTTGAACTGGCGTTGCCCCGGAAACCCGGAGTCCGGAGGACCGGAGCCCGGAAGGTCCGGAAACCTGCCTAGGGGAGGGTAACGACCGTCGCGGCGTAGACGAGACCCGCCCCGAAGCCGATGACGAGCGCGGTGTCGCCGCTCTTCGCCTTCCCGGTCGCCAGAAGCCGCTCCATCGCGAGCGGAATCGAGGCGGCCGAGGTGTTGCCGGTGGTCTCCACGTCACGGGCGACCGTGACGTGCTCCGGCAGCTTCAGAGTCTTCACCATCGAGTCGATGATCCGCATGTTCGCCTGGTGCGGAATGAAGACGTCCAGGTCGTCGGCGGTGATCCCGGCCGCGTCCAGCGCCTGCTGGGCGACCTTCGCCATCTCGAAGACGGCCCAGCGGAACACCGCCTGGCCCTCCTGCGTGATGGCGGGGAACCGCTCGACGCTGCCGTTACGGTAGTCCGTCCACGGCACGGTCTGCTTGATGGTCTCCGACTTGTCGCCCTCGGAGCCCCATACGGTCGGGCCGATCCTCGGATCCTTCGAGGGGCCGACGACGACCGCGCCCGCGCCGTCACCGAACAGGAAGGCCGTCGCACGGTCCTCCAGGTCGGTCAGGTCGCTGAGCCGCTCGACGCCGATGACGAGGACGTACTCCGCGGAGCCCTCGACGACCATGCCCTTGGCCAGGGTCAGGCCGTAGCCGAAGCCCGCGCAGCCCGCGGAGATGTCGAACGCGGCCGGCTTGACGGCCCCGATCTTGTCCGCGATCTCGGTGGCGACGGCCGGGGTCTGCTTGAAGTGCGAAACGGTGGAGACGATCACGCCACCGATCTGGTCCGGGGTCAGCCCGGCGTCGGCGATGGCCTTGCCGGCCGCCTCGACCGACATCGCGGTCACGGTCTCGTCCTCGGAGGCCCAGTGGCGGGTCGAGATGCCCGAACGTGAGCGGATCCACTCGTCGGAGGAGTCGATCGTCTCGAGGATCACCTCGTTGGGCACGACACGGGTGGGGCGGTAGCCGCCGACACCCATGATGCGTGCGTACGGGGAGCCCTGGCTGGGCTTGATCTTCGACATGCTGTCTCGGCTCCTTGTCAGGCTGTGTGCTCTGCGAAGAGCGCGCGCGCCGCGTCGAGGTCGTCGGGGGTCTTCAGCGCCAGCGTCTGCACGCCCGGCAGGGCACGCTTGGCGAGACCGGTGAGCGTACCGCCCGGGCACACCTCGACGAGCGCGGTCACACCGAGCGCCTTGAAGGTCTCCATGCACAGGTCCCAGCGGACCGGGTTGGCGACCTGGCCGACGAGACGGGAGACGACCTCGGCGCCGGTGGCGACGGTCTGCCCGTCCTTGTTGGAGACGTACGCGACCTTCGGGTCGGCCGGGACGAGCTCGCCGGCGGCGGCCTCCAGCGCCTTGACCGCGGGCGCCATGTGGTGCGTGTGGAACGCGCCGGCCACCTTGAGCGGGATGACCTTGCGGACACCCTCGGGCTTGTCCTCCGCCAGGGCGGCGAGCTGCTCCATGGTGCCCGCGGCCACGATCTGGCCCGCGCCGTTGACGTTCGCCGGGGTCAGCCCCAGCTTCTCCAGGTGCGCGACCGAGACCTCCGGGTCGCCGCCGAGCAGCGCCGACATGCCGGTCTCGGTGACGGCGGCGGCCTCGGCCATCGCCAGCCCGCGCGTCCGTACGAGACGCATCGCGGCCTCGTCGTCGAGTACGCCCGCGAACGCGGCGGCCGTGATCTCACCGACGCTGTGTCCCGCGACGGCGCCGGGGTTCACGGTCTCCAGCGCGGCGGCGGACAGCAGACCGGCCGCGACCAGCAGCGGCTGCGCCACGGCGGTGTCGCGGATCTCGTCCGCGTCCGCGTTCGTGCCGTAGTGGACGAGGTCGAGATCGATGGCAGCGGACCAGGACCGAAGACGGTCTTCGGCACCGGGGAGGTCGAGCCAGGGAGTCAGGAAGCCGGGCGTCTGAGCGCCTTGGCCGGGAGCGACGAGTACGAGCACCCTCACACTCTCTCTTGCGGACGGCCCGGCCCGCCCGTGGGGACAGGGACCAAGAACCGTCGGGGGAATTGTTGGTGTCCGACAAAATCCTAGAGCTGCTGATCTCCGTCTACCAGACGCCCAAGGATGAGCGCGATCCGCAAGGTGAACGCCGAGCGGACATCGGAGGGTGACCATCCGGTGACATCAGTCACACGTCGGAGCCGGTAGCGAACGGTGTTGGGGTGGACGAAGAGCATCCGGGCCGCGCCTTCGAGACTGCTCGCCTGCTCCAGATAGACGCTCAGGGTCTCCAGCAGCGCCGAGCCCGCCTCCTCCAGCGGTCTGTAGATCTCCTCCACCAGCTGCTCGCGCGCCGCCGGGTCTCCCGCGATGGCGCGCTCCGGCAGCAGATCGTCCGCCAGCACCGGGCGCGGGGCGTCCTGCCAGGCGGAACACGCCTTCAGCCCGGCCGCCGCGGCCTGCGCGGACCTGGTCGCCGCCAGCAGATCGGGCACGATGGGCCCGGCCACGACGGGCCCCGCGGCGTACGGCCCGATCAGCGCCCTGGCCACGTGGAGAGGGTTGTCGCTGCCGCCGGCGATGACGACGAGCCGGTCGCCGAGGACCCCGGTCAGCACCTGGAGCTTGGCGTGCCGGGCCGCGCGGCGGATCGCCTCCACGGTCAGCTCGCTGTCGCCGTCGGGCGCGGTGCCGAGGACCACGCACACGTGCTCCGGCGAGTTCCAGCCGAGCGCCGCCGCCCTGCTGACGGCGCCCTCGTCGGCCTCGCCGGACAGGACCGCGTTCACGACGAGCGATTCGAGCCGGGCGTCCCAGGCGCCGCGCGCCTCGGCGGCCTGTGCGTACACCTGTGCGGTGGCGAAGGCGATCTCCCGGGCGTAGACGAGCAGCGCCTCGCGCAGGATCGACTCGTCGCCGGGCGCGGCGACCTCCTCGATCGCCGACTCCATGACCTCGATGGTGGTCCGCACCATCTCCACGGTCTGGCGGAGCGTGATGGCCCGGGTCAGCTCGCGCGGAGCCGTCCCGAAGACGTCCGTCGAGATCGCCTGCGGGGTCTCGGGGCGCCGGAACCACTCCGTGAACGCGGCGATACCGGCCTGGGCGACCAGCCCGATCCACGACCGGTTCTCCGGCGGCATCGCCCGGTACCACGGCAGCGTCTCGTCCATGCGGGCGATGGCATTCGCGGCGAGCCGCCCGGAGGACTGCTCCAGGCGCTTCAGGGTCGCGGAGTGCGGGTGGGCGGCGTTCGCTGCTGGTTCTGGCACGGGGACAAGAGTGCCTTATCGGGGCGGGTGCGGGGGGTGGCGGGTCGGACGGCTGGGATGTCCAGCCCGTCCGGCGATTGAGGACACGGCCGAAGGCCGTACCGGGGGTCTGGGGGCTTGCCCCCAGTTTTCGGGAAGGGGCGGGGCGCAGCATCGATGTGCGGCTCCGCCGCGTGGCCCGCCGCAGGCGCCCGACCACTCGCGCCCCACCCATCGGGCCGGGCCGGGCTCTACCGTAGAAGGCGTGATTTTCGTACGGCGCTCCGGAGAGCGCTACCGCGGTGGGGACGAGTCCGCCGGTATCGAGTCCCTGCACGCCTTCTCCTTCGGCGGCTTCTACGACCCCGACAACCTCCGCTTCGGCGCCGTCCTCGCCTGCAACGAGGAGCGCCTCGCCCCCGGCGCCGGTTTCGACGAGCACCCGCACAGTCACACCGAGATCGTGACGTGGGTCGTCCAGGGCGAGCTGACCCACCGCGACTCGGCCGGGCACGCCACCGTCGTACGGCCCGGGGACGTGCAGCGGCTCAGCGCCGCCGGTGGCGTACGGCACATCGAGCGCAACGACGCCGGCGTACCGCTGACGTTCGTGCAGATGTGGCTCACGCCGAAGGAGCCGGGCGGGGAGCCGTCGTACGAGGTCGTGCGCGGAATCGCCGACTCGACGCCGTACGCCCTGCCCGAGGCGGGCGCGATGCTGCACGTACGGCGGCTCGCGCAGGCCGAGCGGACCGCCGTGCCGGACGCGCCGCACGTCTACGTCCACGTCGTACGCGGTGTGGTGCGGCTGGACGGCCACGACCTGGGGCCCGGGGACTCCGCGCGGGTCACGGACGCGGCCGGTCTGGAGCTGGTCGCCGCCGCGGCCGGTTCGGAGGTCCTGATGTGGGAGATGGCGGGCTAGGGGGTGTCTTGTGGATCAGCCCCGCGACCCGGCGAGCTCCGCGAGCACCGCGTCCGTGAAGGGCGGCCACGCCTCGATCGCCCACGGCCCGAAGGCCCGGTCGGTCAGCGCGACGCACGCGGCGCCGGCGTCCGGGTCGATCCACAGGAACGTACCGGACTGGCCGAAGTGCCCGAACGTACGCGGCGAGGACGTCGCACCCGTCCAGTGCGGGGACTTGGCGTCGCGGATCTCGAAACCGAGACCCCAGTCGTTGGGCTTCTGGTGCCCGTAGCCGGGCAGGATCCCGGACAGTCCGGGATGGACGACGGACATCGCCTCCAGGACGGTCCGCGCGTCCAGCAGCCGCGGCGCCTGCACCTCCGCGGCGAACCTCACCAGGTCGTCGACGGTCGAGACGCCGTCCTTGGCGGGTGAGCCGTCCAGCGCCGTGGCCGACATGCCGAGCGGCTCCAGCACGGCCTGGCGCAGATACTCGGCGAAGGGGATGTCGGTCGCCTTGGCGATGTGGTCGCCGAGCACCTCGAAACCGGCGTTCGAGTACAGCCTGCGGGTGCCGGGCGGGGCCGTCGCCCGGTGCTCGTCGAAGGCCAGCCCGCTGGTGTGCGCGAGCAGATGACGGACCGTCGACCCTTCGGGACCGGCCGGCTCGTCGAGTTCGACCGCGCCCTCCTCGTACGCGACGAGCACGGCGTACGCGGCGAGCGGCTTGGTCACCGAGGCCAGCGGGAAGCGGTGCGCGGTGGGGCCCTGCGCGGCGACGACGGTGCCGTCCGCGCGGACGACCGCGGCGGCCGCGGTCGGGACGGGCCAGTTCTCGATGAGGGCCAGGCTCTGCATGCGTACGAGCGTACGTGTCCGTTCGGGGCGCGCGGCGAGGGCCCCTGCGGCACGCTGGTATCGCTTGCTTGGAGTGCACTCCAACCTTCTAGCGTGGAGGTCATGACGGTGCTGGAATCCGCTCCCCCCGCCCATCCCCGGCCGGCCGGACGCGATCACTACACGATCTCCGAGGTGGCCGCCTGGACCGGGCTGAGCGCGCACACCCTGCGCTGGTACGAGCGCATCGGACTGATGCCGCACATCGACCGCTCGCACACCGGCCAGCGACGGTTCCGCAACCGCGACCTCGACTGGCTGAGCTTCGTCGGCAAGCTGCGGCGGACCGGAATGCCGGTCGCGGGCATGGTCCGCTACGCCGAGCTGGTGCGCGAGGGTGACCACACCTTCGAACAGCGCCAGGAACTGCTGGAGGACACGCGCCGGGACGTACGGATGCGGATCGCGGAGCTCCAGGACACCCTCGCGGTACTCGACCACAAGATCAGCTATTACGCGGACGGCGCCCATTGCGGGGCGCCGGAGAGGGCGCACACCTCATGACGAACGGCAAGATCGAGAAAGTACGGCTGGGCACGGAAGGCCCCGAGGTCGGGGTGCAGGGCCTCGGCTGCATGGGAATGAGCGAGTTCTACGGGGACACGGACGAGGCGGCGGCCCGCGACACCCTCGACGCGGCGCTGGAGGCGGGCGTCACGCTCCTCGACACCGCCGACATCTACGGACGCGGCGCGAACGAGGAGTTCCTGAAGCCCTTCGTCGCCGCGCACCGCGACGAGATCACCCTGGCGACGAAGTTCTCCATCGTGCGCAGCGACGACCCCTCGTACCGGGGCATCCGCAACGACCGGGCGTACATCCGGGGGGCCGTGGAGGGGAGCCTGCGCCGGCTCGGGGTCGAGACGATCGACCTCTACTACATGCACCGCCGCGACCCGCAGGTGCCGTTCGCCGAGTCCGTCGGCGCGATGGCCGAGCTGGTGCGGGAGGGCAAGGTCAGGCACCTCGGACTGAGCGAGGTCACCGGCGCGGAGCTGCGCGAGGCGCACGCCGTGCACCCGATCGCGGCGCTGCAGTCCGAGTGGTCGCTGTTCAGCCGGGACATCGAGGTGAGCGCGGTCGGCGCGGCGGCGGAGCTGGGCGTCGCCCTGGTGCCGTACTCGCCGCTCGGCCGGGGCTTCCTGACCGGTTCGTTCGCCAACGCCGACAGTGACCTGTCGGCCGGCGACTTCCGCCGCTTCATGCCGCGCTTCACCGGGGACAACGCGGCGGCCAACGCGGCGCTGCTGGAGCCGGTCCACAAGATCGCGGCGGCGCACGGGGTGACCGCGGCGCAGGTCGCGCTCGCGTGGGTGCAGGAGCGGGCCCGGGTGCACGGCCTCACGGTCGTCCCGATCCCGGGCACCCGCAAGCGCTCCCGCCTGGCGGAGAACGTCGCGGCGACCCGGCTCGCCCTGAGCGCGGAGGACCTGGCCCTGCTGGAGCCGATCGCGTCCCGGGTCACGGGCGACCGCTACGCCGACATGTCCTTCACGTCGGCGTCCCGCGAGTAGCCGGGCGACGCGGGGTGGCCCCGGCGGCCGGGGCCACCCCGCGTCGTGCCGGGCCGCTCGCTCCCCTGGCAGGGGCGGTCAGGTCCCTACAGCTCCGCCAGCAGCTCCGCCTTCTTCAGGGTGAACTCGTCGTCCGTGACCAGTCCCGCCTGGTACAGCTCGCCCAAGTGCCGTATCCGCTCCGCGATGTCGGCCGGGTCCCGGCGCGCCGGGTGGGCGGCCGGGGCGGGGGCGACGGGCGCCGGGGAAGCGCCGCGGACCGCTTCCAGGATCGCCGCCGCGAACGGCAGGGACTCGTGCACCGGGCCGTAGCCCAGGCCGAAGACGACCGCGTCCGGGTCCTGGTCGGGGCGCGGGGGCCGGGCCCCGTCGGGCGCGTCGCGGCGCAGCAGGCGCAGATGGCCGTCGAGGCCGTCGGGGGAGCGCCATTCGACTCCGGCCAGCTCGGAGACCGCGAAGGTCTGGTCGCCGGCCTTCCACTTCGCCGACGAGGCGCCCGTCCAGAACCACCGGAAGGCCACCTTGTCCCCGTCGAACGTGGCCTTCCCGTCGTACGCCTTGAACTGCCGCGGCGCCCCGACCGACGACACCGGATACGGCCCGGCGCACAGCGGGTCCGCGGCCGGCTCGGCGGGCAGCGCGGCGCGCAGCTCGTCGGCGTAGTACTCGGCGAGCGTCTCGCGGTCGGCCGGCAGCACCAGCCGGTACGGGTCGTTGCCGTCCTTCAACTGCCCGGCGGCCGCCTCCATCAGAGGATCGACACCGGGTCTCGGCACCGCGTGCAGCACCACGGTGCCGCGTTTGCCCGGGGAGAGGGTCACCGACTGCAACGCTTCATGGGGGATGCGTCGTTCGCCCAGCGCCAGGAAGAGCTTCGGCGTACCGCGAGACCCCCGTGTGAAGCGGATGAGCACGGCGTCCGGTTCGAACTCCCAGGTGGCATGAATTCCGGCCAGCACATCACCCATACGCCTCATCGTATGCGGCGTGCGCCCGCGCGTCGCCACCCCGGCGGCAACCCGCCTCGCGCCCCGCCCCGCGCCACTACGCGCGCCGGGCCTCAGGGGTGTCCGGGATTCCGCTGCGGCAGGAGTCCTCGCCGCCGGCGCAGCTCACCGTGCGGTACGAACCGACGCCTATCTCGGCGAAGTTGTCCAGGCTCTCCGTACCCGGCTCGAAATAGCCCGCGTGGCCGACCGCGCCGGCCGCCGACAGCAACCGGGCGCCGAACTCGGGCGCCACCGGGTCCGCGCCGTGGCCGAGTCCGCCGACATTCAGGTTCGGCACGTCCTGAATCCAGTCGTCGTGGTCCCGCATCGCCCACACCCGGGCGTCCGTACGCAGCTGGGCCGCGTTCTCGGTCCGCATTCCGGGGCTGCCGGCGACGGCCATGTCGCCGACCCGGGCGGGCAGTTCCTGGGCGGCGACCCCGCACAGAACGGAGCCGTAGCTGTGGCAGAAGAGCGACACGGCGGAGTCGCCCGGCAGCGCCTCGGTCAGTGCCACCAGCCGTTCGGCGCCGTCCGCGGCGAGTTTGCCGGTCGAGGCGTCCAGGCCGATCCCGGCGGGCGAGGTGTAGTCGGCCCAGGCGATGACGGCGGTCGAGGTGCGGGGGGAGGCGTCGCGTTCGGCGGCGTACAGCGATTCGGCCATGCCCGCCGGGGCCGAGTACTTGCGCTCGGTCCGCTCGAAGGTGAGGAGATGGGTGTCGACTCCGGGCACGATCACCGAGACCCGCCGGGCACGGTCGAGGTCGCCGAACACCTCGGCGGCCCGGCCCTTGCCCGAGGGGTCGAAGGCGAGGATCTGCCGGCCGGCGCGCAGCATTGACTCAAACCGGTGCATCCGCCGGCCCGCTTCTTGCCGGCCGTCCGCGGAGAGCCGGCTGTCCTCCATCCGCGCCGCCTCGACCTCGCGCGCCTGGGTGAGGGCGACCCGGTTGGCGCGATAACGCAGGGCGACGGGGGCGCCGTTGAGGTTGCCCACGACGAGGGGGTGGCGGTCGGCCAGCGCGGCCGACCGCTTCGCGCCTATGGCGGCGAAGAACCCGGCCAGCAGCCGCGGCGGCGACTCGGGGTCGGGCAGCGCGCGGGTGCCGATCGTGGCGTTCCGCCAGGCGGCGAGCGCGACTTCCTTGGGCTCGCCGGGACCGCGCTGATTGCGTACGGCGGTCCAGCCGGTGGTCGCGAGCAACACGAACACGACGGCCAGAGCAAGCAGCGCACGCCAGACGTTCAGGGTGGGGGAGGAGTCGAAAGGAGTCACTGAGGGGACAGCCTAGGGGCCGCCGCAGTGGCGCCACGAAGACCGTGAGGGAGATCACGCGTCCGAGGGGGCGCGCGGGGCGTCGCGCTACTCTGCGTACGCGCCGCCCGTACGCTCCGATGCATCCGGCGCGCGGGTGAACTCCGGGGCGCTACGTCCGCCAGTCGGCGGCCAGCGCCGGCCCCAGGTGGTCGAGGTAGCTCTCGGTCAGGTCCCGGATGGCCTCCAGGCTCGGGTCCTCGCCCCTGCCCCAGAGCCGGCCGGTCACCCGCATCACACCGGCGAACGCGGCGACGGCGACGCGCGGGCGCGGGTCGGCGTCCACGTCGAGGCCCTCGCGGTCGGCGATCAGCCGGGCGACCTCCTCGTCCAGTTCGGCGTAGCGGCGCAGATGGACGGCGAGCAGCGCGGGTGTGGACTCGATCATCTGGTAGGTCCGCATGTGGAGTTCGACCGGGACGACCGCTTCGATGGCCTCGCCGATCGTGTCCCAGGAGGACAGCACGGCGTTGCGCATCGCGTCGAACGGCCCCTCCTCGGCGGGCCGTGCGCGCAGGGCCGCCATGAAGTGCGACTCGACCATCTCCTGGATGGTGAAGACGGCCTCTTCCTTGCTGGCGAAGTACCGGAAGAAGGTGCGCTGGGACACCTCGACGGCGTCCGCGATCTCGTCGACCGTCGTGTGCTCGTACCCCTGTGTCGTGAAGAGTTCGAGCGAGGCGCGCAGAAGGGCGTCGCGGGTGCGCTGTTTCTTCAGCTCACGCAGTCCGGTTCCCGTCACCGTTCAGCCTGCTCTCCGCCGTCTTCTCGTTGCTTTTCCCAGCTCAGCGTACCTGTGAGCGATATGACAGTTACCGACTCATGAAATGCTTTGTCAACTGTCAGTGGCTGACATTAGCCTCGTGCGCATGACTAGTCAGATCACTGTCGACAAGGCGCCGCCGACGGACTCCGGTCCCGCACCGGCGCCGGCCAAGGGGCTCCGCGGCCACCCCTGGCTGACGCTCTTCTCCGTGGCCATCGGCGTGATGATGGTCGCGCTGGACGGCACGATCGTCGCGATCGCCAACCCCGTGATCAAGACCGATCTCGGCGCTACCTTCGCCCAGGTCCAGTGGATCACCAACGGCTACCTCCTCGCCCTCGCGGTCAGCCTGATCACCGCGGGCAAGCTGGGCGACCGCTTCGGCCACCGGCAGACCTTCCTGATCGGCATAGCCGGCTTCGCCGCCGCCTCCGCGGCCATCGGACTCTCCGACAGCGTCACGCTGGTCGTGGTCTTCCGCGTGCTCCAGGGTGTCTTCGGCGCCCTGCTGATGCCCGCCGCGCTCGGCCTGCTGCGGGCGACCTTCCCCGCCGAGAAGCTGAACATGGCGATCGGCATCTGGGGCATGGTCATCGGCGCCTCCACCGCCGGCGGCCCGATCCTCGGCGGTGTGCTCGTCGAGCACGTCAGCTGGCAGTCGGTCTTCTTCATCAACGTGCCGGTCGGCGTCCTCGCGCTGGCCCTCGGACTGGTCATCCTCAAGGACCACCGCGCGGAGAACGCCCCGCGCTCGTTCGACATCCCCGGCATCGCGCTGCTCTCCGGCGCGATGTTCTGCCTCGTCTTCGCGATCATCAAGGCGGGCGAGAGCGGGGGTTGGGGCGATCCGAAGACCTGGGGCCTGCTCGGCGGCGCGGTGCTGTGCTTCGCGCTCTTCGCCTTCTGGGAGACCCGGGCGAAGGAGCCGCTGATCCCGCTGGGGCTGTTCCGCTCGGTGCCGCTCTCCGCGGGCACGATCCTCATGGTGCTGATGGCGTTCGCCTTCATGGGCGGCCTGTTCTTCGTGACGTTCTACCTCCAGGGCGTCCACGGCATGAGCCCGGTCGACAGCGGACTGCACCTGCTGCCGCTCACCGGCATGATGATCGTCTCCTCGCCGATCGCCGGAGCCCTGATCACCAAGGTCGGCCCGCGGATTCCGCTGGTCGGCGGCATGGTGCTGACCGCGGCGGCGATGTTCGGCATGACCACGCTGACGACGGACACGAGCGGGCTGCTGATGTCGCTCTGGTTCGCGCTGCTCGGCCTGGGCCTCGCCCCGGTGATGGTCGGCGCCACCGAGGTCATCGTCGGCAACGCGCCGCTGGAGCTGTCCGGTGTCGCGGGCGGGCTCCAGCAGGCCGCGATGCAGGTCGGCGGCGCGCTCGGCACGGCCGTCCTCGGCGCGGTGATGGCCTCCACGGTCGACAGCGAGTTCCCCGAGAAGTGGGCCGAGGCCAAGCTGCCCCCGCTCGCGCCGGAGCAGCTCGCCCAGGCGACCGACGCCGTAGCGGCGGGCACGCCGCCGGTGGCCGAGGGCACCCCCGAGCCGGTCGTCGCGACGATCACCGGTATCACGCACGACATCTTCATGTCGGGCATGGGCCTGGCCTGCGGTGTCGCGGCGGTCGTCGCCGTGGTCGCCGCCGGCGTGGCGATCTTCACCAAGCGCGGTGAGAACGCGGAGGCGGGCGCGGGAGCGGCCCACATCTGACGTCAACCGCGTGACGTACGACAGCCCCGCCGGGCCTGCCGGCGGGGCTGTCGCCTATCCGGATGGTTCGTACGGGCGGGCCTTCCCCGTCGCCGTCGCCGGGGGCCAGGGTGCGGGCAAGTGATCCGTGACCACGCGGATCCGTCACCACGGGGGTTGATCCGTCATGCGTACGACCGTCCTCGCCGCAGCCCTGAGCGCCGCGGCCCTGAGCACCGCCGGCCTGAGCGCCGCCACCCTGCTCGCACCCGCCGCCGCCCACGCGGCGCCCCTGTCGGGCGCGTGCGGCCCCGGCGAGCTGTGTCTCTGGGAGCAACCGGGCTTCGAGGGTCCTCGGCACCTCTACGAGCTGGCCGGGCTCGACATCGAGTCCTGCGTACCGCTTCCGCCCGGGACCAGCGCGCAGGCGGTGGTGAACCGGACCGGGCGGCCCGTGACCACGTACCAGTCGGAGGAGTGCGCGGAGACGGGCGAGTTCGAGACCTACCCGGGCGGCGGTACGTGGGTGCCGCAGTCGCCGTACCGGGTGCGGGCCTTCAAGGTGTGGGAGAGCTAGGGCCTGTCGCCTGCGCGGGCACTGCGCCATCGCTCCTGAGCGCCGCGACCTCGGCGCGCAGTGCCCGTACCTCCGAGGTGAGCGCCTCCAGCGCCTCGGCCTGCCGCAGTTCCAGCCCCTCGTCCTTCTCGAAGCGGGCGATGAACCAGGCGGCGATATTGGCCGTCACCACACCCAGCAGGGCGATCCCCGACAGCATCAGCCCGACCGCGAGCACCCGGCCGAGGCCGGTGGTCGGGGCCATGTCCCCGTACCCCACGGTCGTCATCGTGGTGAACGCCCACCACAGGGCGTCCCCCAGCGAGCGGATCGAGGCCCCCGGAGCGTGGCGCTCCACCTCCAGCACGGCCAGCGCGCCGAAGATCAGCAGACCCAGGCAGGACCCGGCGACGTACGTCGTCACCTGCACCTGCGACGCCAACCTGGCCCGCTGCCCGGCCAGCAGCAGCATGGAGACGAGCTTGAGCAGCCGCAGGGGCTGAAGCATCGGCAGCACCACGGCGAGCAGCGACAGCGGATTGGCGCGGACGAAGCGCCACTTCTCGTCCGTGAGCCAGAGCCGGACCGCGTAGTCGGCGGCGAAGGCACCCCAGACCGCCCAGTTGACGACGTGGCACACGTCGTGCACCCAGTCGTCCGAGTCCGGCGCGACCACCGGTATGGCATACGCGACGGCGAAGGCGACGGCCAGCCACAGCAGCGGGCCCTGGGTGCGCCGCTCCCACCGGAGCTGAGCGGACGTGTCAGTCATGCCCAGCATGCTATGGGCTGCTTCGTCCCCGCCGCGGCCCCCGGGGTCCACTGCGGGGCCCGGGGGGACGCAGTCCCCCCGGGAAAAACCTACGCGTCGCCGCCCGCCGTGCCCGGGTCCGCCGCCGTCACGTCCAGGAGCTGGTAGCGGTCGACCGCCTGCTTGAGGACGGAGCGGTCGACCCGGCCGTCCTTGGCCAGCTCGGTGAGGACGGCCAGCACGATCGACTGGGCGTCGATGTGGAAGTAGCGGCGCGCCGCACCCCGCGTGTCCGCGAAGCCGAAGCCGTCCGCGCCGAGCGAGGCGTAGCGGCCCGGCACCCAGCGGGAGATCTGGTCCGGCACCGACCGCATCCAGTCGGAGACCGCCACGAACGGGCCCTCCGAGCCGCCCAGCTTCTGCGTCACGAACGGGACGCGCTGCTCCTCCTCCGGGTGGAGCAGGTTGTGCTCCTCGGCCGCGACCGCCTCGCGCCGCAGCTCGTTCCAGGACGTCGCCGACCACACATCGGCCCGTACGTTCCACTCCTCGGCGAGGATCCGCTGCGCCTCGACCGCCCACGGCACCGCGACACCGGACGCCATGATCTGCGCCGGGATCTCGCCGGCCTCGCCCGCCTTGTAGCGGTGGATGCCCTTGAGGATGCCGTCGACGTCCACGTCGGCCGGCTCGGCCGGGTGCTGGATCGGCTCGTTGTAGACGGTCAGGTAGTAGAAGACGTCCTCGCCGTGCGGGTGCTCGCCGTCGGAGCCGTACATCCGCCGCAGGCCGTCCTCGACGATGTGCGCGATCTCGAAGCCGAAGGCCGGGTCGTACGCGACACAGCCCGGGTTCGTCGACGCCAGCAGCTGCGAGTGGCCGTCCGCGTGCTGGAGGCCCTCGCCGGTCAGGGTCGTACGCCCGGCGGTCGCACCCAGGACGAAACCGCGCGCCAGCTGGTCGGCCATCTGCCAGAACTGGTCACCGGTCCGCTGGAAACCGAACATCGAGTAGAAGACGTACACCGGGATCAGCGGCTCGCCGTGCGTCGCGTACGCCGAACCCGCCGCGATCAGCGACGCCGTGCAGCCCGCCTCCGAGATGCCGTCGTGCAGCATCTGCCCGGTCGGGGACTCCTTGTACGCGAGCAGCAGCTCACGGTCCACGGCCTCGTACTGCTGGCCCAGCGGGTTGTAGATCTTCGCACTCGGGAAGAACGAGTCCATGCCGAACGTGCGGTACTCATCCGGCGCGATCAGCACGAACCGCTTGCCGATCTCCTTGTCCCGCATGAGGTCCTTCAGTAGCCGGACGAACGCCATCGTCGTGGCGATCGACTGCTGACCGGACCCCTTCTTCACGGCCGCGTACGTCTTCTCGTCCGGCAGGACCAGCGGCTTCGACCGCACGACGCGGGTCGGGACGTACCCGCCGAGACCGCTGCGGCGGTCGTGCATGTACTGGAGCTCCTCCGAGTCCGGACCCGGGTGGTAGTACGGCGGCAGGCCGTTCTCCAGCTGCTGGTCCGTGACCGGGATGTGCAGACGGTCGCGGAAGCCCTTGAGGTCGTCGACCGTGAGCTTCTTCATCTGGTGGGTCGCGTTGCGGCCCTCGAAGTTCGGGCCGAGCGTCCAGCCCTTGACCGTCTGGGCGAGGATCACGGTCGGCTGGCCCTTGTGGGCGCGCGCCGCCGAGTACGCCGCGAAGATCTTCTTGTGGTCGTGGCCGCCACGCCCCAGGTGCAGGATCTGGTCGTCGGTCATGTTCGCGACCATGGCGCGCAGCCGGTGGTCGTCGCCGAAGAAGTGCTTGCGGATGTACGCACCCGTCTCGGTCGCGTACGTCTGGAACTGGCCGTCGGGCGTGGTGTTCAGCTTGTTGACCAGCACGCCGTCCCGGTCCTGCGCGAGCAGCGGGTCCCAGGAGCGGTCCCAGATCAGCTTGATCACGTTCCAGCCGGCACCGCGGAAGATCGACTCCAGCTCCTGGATGATCTTTCCGTTGCCGCGCACCGGGCCGTCGAGCCGCTGAAGGTTGCAGTTGACCACGAAGGTCAGATTGTCCAGGCCCTCACGCGCGGCGATGGACAGCTGCCCGAGCGACTCGGGCTCGTCCATCTCGCCGTCGCCGAGGAACGCCCACACGTGCGACTTGGAGGTGTCGGCGATCCCGCGCGCCTCCATGTAGCGGTTCATCCGCGCCTGGTAGATCGCGCCGATCGGGCCGAGGCCCATCGACACCGTCGGGAACTCCCAGAAGTCCGGCATCAGCCGCGGGTGAGGGTACGACGACAACCCGTTCGGGTACTTCGACTTCTCCTGGCGGAAGGCGTCGAGCTGGGTCTCGTTCAGCCGGTCCAGCAGGAACGCTCGGGCGTAGATACCGGGCGAGGCGTGCCCCTGGAAGAAGATCTGGTCGCCGCCGTCGCCCTCGTCCTTGCCCCGGAAGAAGTGGTTGAAGCCCACGTCGTACAGGGACGCGGAGGACGCGAAGGTGGCGATGTGGCCGCCGACGCCGATGCCGGGGCGCTGCGCGCGGGAGACCATCACCGCGGCGTTCCAGCGGGTCGCGTTCAGGATCTTGCGCTCGATCTCCTCGTTGCCGGGGAAGAACGGCTCGTCCTTGGTCGCGATCGTGTTCACGTAGTCCGTGCTGCGCATCTCGGGCACGGCCACACGCTTCTCACGGGCCCGCTCGATCAGGCGCAGCATGAGGTAGCGGGCGCGCTCACGGCCGCGCTCGTCGATGGCGGCGTCGAGGGAGTCGAGCCATTCCCTGGTCTCCTCCGGATCGAAGTCCGGGACCTGGCTCGGCAGGCCGCCAATGATGATCGGGTTGCGATCGGATCCGGAAGCCACGCTCATCCTTCACTGCTCGGTGGGTGGGGAGGGGACTGCTCGGTCGCCGGCTGTGGGGGTCACGCCGATGGTGTCGGGTTACGCCGTCCCCATCGTGTACCCCGTGGAGCATTTACGTCATCTCTACCGTTCGGTAATCAACCGCCCCCGATTGGCGGACCGGGGACGCGGAAGCGTACAAAGGTGGCGAAGAGCCGGAGTTCCCTCAGGGTGGCCGGTGCGCGGTGGGCCGCTGGCGGTCCATGCCGGGAGTTGCGGCGAGACGGCCGTAAACGTCACCGTTTCGGCGGTCTCGGCGGCCGGGTACTTGCGCGATCGGTCCCGCCCGTGTGGACTACGGCCAACGCCTCGCGTACGCGCGCGGCTGAAGCATTTTCCGAAACAAGATCAGGAGGCAAGCCGTGAGCGCGACCGCGGACCACGCGGAGGAGCGGACCAACCCGGCGATCAAGCTGGGGTTCGAGCCCGGACAGGTGGTCCAGGAGATCGGCTACGACGACGACGTCGAGCAGGAGCTCCGTGAGGCTATCGAGGCCGTTATCGGCCAGGAAATCGTCGACGAGGACTACGACGACGTCGCGGACGTCGTCCTGCTCTGGTTCCGTGACGAGGACGGCGACCTTACGGACGCACTGGTGGACGCCATCGGTCTGATCGACGAAGGCGGGGAGATCTGGCTCCTGACGCCCAAGACCGGCCGTGACGGCTATGTCGAGCCCAGCGACATCAACGAGGCCGCCCAGACCGCCGGCCTCTCGCAGACCAGGAGCATCAACGCGGGCAAGGACTGGACCGGCAGCAGGCTGGTCACGCCCAAGGCGGCGAAGTCCGGCAAGCGCTGAGCGCTGACTGTCCTGGGACCCCCGCCGACGCCCGTCGGCGGGGGTCCTGTGCGTAGGCCCTAGGGTGGACGGCACCACCGGTCGGGCGCACTGAGAGGACGGAATGGACATGGCGATCGAGGTCGGCACCAAGGCCCCGGACTTCGAGCTGAAGGACAACCACGGGCGGACGGTCACCCTCGCCGAGTTCCGCGGCGAGAAGAACGTGGTGCTGCTGTTCTACCCGTTCGCCTTCACCGGCGTGTGCACGGGCGAGCTCTGCGCGCTCCGCGACGAGCTGCCGAAGTTCGTGAACGACGACACCCAGCTGCTCGCCGTCTCCAACGACTCCATCCACACCCTGCGGGTGTTCGCCGAGCAGGAGGGTCTGGAGTACCCGCTGCTCTCGGACTTCTGGCCGCACGGCGAGACCTCGCGGGCGTACGGCGTCTTCGACGAGGCGAAGGGCTGCGCGGTGCGCGGCACCTTCGTCATCGACAAGGAGGGCGTCGTGCGGTGGACCGTCGTCAACGCCCTGCCCGACGCCCGCGACCTCAACGACTACGTCAAGGCGCTCGACACCCTCTGACTCTTTGGTCGATGTGTCTGTTTCGGCTGGGAACCCGTCACTAGGATCCAGTCGTTGATCCGATGCCAACGCACGACGGGGGCGCTGCCCCTGAAAACCACTTGGGAGGACTCGTGGGAGTCAGCCTCAGCAAGGGCGGCAACGTCTCGCTGACCAAGGCCGCCCCCAACCTGACCGCGGTCACCGTCGGTCTCGGCTGGGACATCCGCACCACCACCGGTACCGACTTCGACCTCGACGCCAGCGCCCTGCTGACGAACGAGGAGGGCAAGGTCACGGGTGACGGAAACTTCGTCTTCTTCAACAACCTCAAGAGCATCGACGGCTCGGTCGAGCACACCGGTGACAACCTCACCGGTGAGGGCGAAGGCGACGACGAGCAGATCAAGGTGAACCTGGCCGGCGTGCCGGCCGATGTCGCCCGGATCGTGTTCCCGGTGTCGATCTACGACGCCGAGACCCGCCAGCAGTCCTTCGGCCAGGTCCGCAACGCGTTCATCCGCGTCGTGAACCAGGCCAGCGGTGAGGAGCTCGCCCGGTACGACCTGAGCGAGGACGCCTCGACCGAGACGGCCATGGTCTTCGGCGAGCTGTACCGCAACGGCGCGGAGTGGAAGTTCCGGGCCATCGGCCAGGGCTACGCCTCGGGTCTGCGCGGTATCGCGCAGGACTTCGGAGTCAACGTCTGAGCCGAGGAGAGCCGGCCGTAGAGAGCGCGTACACATAGCAGGTACGTCCAAGGGGGCCGGGGGACGGCCCCCGGGAGAATGCAACCGGCGCCGCACACCATCCGTGCGGCGCCGGACGCGGCTGTTGTTCCGCACATACACAGGGGAGGACCCACCGTCATGGGCGTCACACTCGCCAAGGGAGGCAATGTCTCCCTCTCCAAGGCCGCACCGAACCTCACCCGGGTCCTCATCGGGCTCGGCTGGGACGCACGCTCGACCACCGGGGCGCCGTTCGACCTCGACGCCAGCGCGCTGCTGTGCCAGTCGGGGCGGGTGCTCGGTGACGAATGGTTCGTTTTCTACAACAACCTCACGAGCCCGGACGGTTCGGTCGAGCACACCGGCGACAACCTCACCGGCGAGGGTGACGGGGACGACGAGTCGCTGATCGTGGACCTTTCCAAGGTGCCGGCGCACTGCGACAAGATCATCTTTCCGGTCTCGATTCACGAGGCCGACAATCGCGGCCAGACTTTCGGCCAGGTGAACAATGCGTTCATCCGTGTCGTGAACCAGGCGGATGGGCAGGAACTCGCGCGGTACGACCTGAGCGAGGACGCGTCCACCGAGACCGCGATGATCTTCGGTGAGTTGTACCGCTACGGAGGCGAGTGGAAGTTCCGGGCCGTGGGGCAGGGGTACGCGTCGGGGCTCCGGGGCATCGCTCTAGACTTCGGGGTCAACGTTTCGTAAAGCCGCGTACGGCGCGGGGGATTCCCCTACTCGACGAGAGGGGAGACCGTACACAACGATTGGGTAGCCAGTGGTACTGAAAACCTTCGGCTGGTCGTTCGCAGTCACTGCGCTCGGCCTGGTCGCTGCGGTGTTCTACGGGGGGTGGACGGCCTTCTGGCTCGTCGCAATCCTGTCCATTCTCGAAGTCTCGCTCTCCTTCGACAATGCGGTGGTCAACGCCGGCGTGCTGAAGAAAATGAGCGAGTTCTGGCAGAAGATCTTCCTCACCATCGGCATCTTGATCGCCGTCTTCGGTATGCGGCTCGTCTTCCCCGTCGTGATCGTCTCGGTCACCGCGGGGCTGGGCCCGATCGAGGCCATCGACCTCGCGCTGAACGACCACGCGAAGTACGAGGAGCTGGTTACCGACGCTCACCCGGCGATCGCGTCGTTCGGTGGCATTTTCCTCCTGATGATCTTCCTCGACTTCATCTTCGAGGACCGTGACATCAAGTGGCTCGCCTGGCTGGAGCGCCCGCTGGCCAAGCTGGGCAAGATCGACATGCTGGCGGCCTGCATCGCGCTGATCGTCCTGCTCATCACCGCGACGACCTTCGCCGTCCACGCCCACCAGTTCGGCGGCACCCACGCGGACAAGTCCGCGACCGTCCTGCTCGCCGGTGTCGCGGGCCTCATCACGTACATGATCGTCGGCGGCCTCTCCGGCTACTTCGAGGACAAGCTCGAAGAGGAGGAGGAGCGCGAGCACGAGGCCGAGGAAGCGGCCAAGAAGGCCGGAAAGCCCGTCTCCGCCGTCAAGCTGGTCGGCAAGGCCGCGTTCTTCATGTTCATGTACCTGGAGGTGCTGGACGCGTCGTTCTCCTTCGACGGTGTCATCGGCGCCTTCGCGATCAGCAACGACCCCGTGGTCATCGCGCTCGGCCTCGGTATCGGCGCCATGTACGTCCGGTCGCTGACCGTCTACCTGGTCCGCCAGGGCACCCTCGACGACTACGTCTACCTGGAGCACGGCGCGCACTACGCGATCGGCGCGCTGGCCGTGATCCTGCTGATCACCATCCAGTACGAGATCCCCGAGGTCGTCACCGGCGGCATCGGCGTGGCCCTGATCGCCTGGTCGTTCTGGTCGTCGGTCGCCCGCAACCGGCGGCTCGCGGCGGCCGAGGGCGGCGGAGGCGACAAGGAGCTCGCGGCGAAGGAAGTGTGACGCCGCGGGGTTTGAGGAACGCTCTCAGCGGGGCGGCAGGCCAGGGCCTGAGGAGGCGAGCGGCCTCCGGGCCGCCCCGTGCGGTTGCGCAGGGGACTAAAGGCAGGGGTGGGACGGCATGGCGTTCTGGGACGGTTTGTGGCGCGGCAGGGCAGCGCAGTTCGACTCGGGCAGCGCCGCCACCAACTCCATCCAGCTGACCAAGCGGCACCCGCAGGTCTCGCTGAGCAAGCAGGGCGCGGCCACCGGGAACCTCCGGGTCAATCTCTCCTGGCGGATGCGCACGAGCGACATCGAGGGCCGCTCCAAGCAGAGCGGACGGCTGCTGCGGCACCCCCTCAAGCTCTTCAAGCCCGATGTGGTCCAGGCGCACACCCAGGGCGTCGTCAACGTGGACCTCGACCTCGGCTGCCTCTACGAGATGGCGGACGGCAGCAAGGGCGTGGTGCAGCCGCTCGGCAGCTTCTTCGGCAGCCTGAACGAGGCCCCCTACGTGCGGCTGAGCGGCGACGACCGGTTCGGCGCGCCCTCGGGCGAGACGCTGTTCGTCAACCTCGACCACCGCGAGTCGATCAAGCGGCTGCTGTTCTTCGTCTACATCTACGACCGGACGCCCGCCTTCGACCGTACGCACGCGAAGGTGACCCTCTACCCCAGCAACGGGCCGCGGGTGGAGATAGAGCTGGACGAGCGGGCCCCGCAGGCCCGCTCGTGCGCGGTCTTCAGCATGGAGAACGTCAAGGGCGAGCTGACCGTGCGCCGTGAGGTGAAGTTCGTGTACGGCTTCCAGGCGGAGCTGGATCGGCTGTACGGCTGGGGGCTGCAGTGGGGGCGCGGCTACAAGACGAAGATCTGAGCCGTGCCGCGCTTGTCTGCGCCTTCGCCGCCCGGCTCACTGGCGGACGAACTGCGGTCCCATCGGGGGCAGCCGGAAATTCGGGTCGGGTGCGGGTGCCGCCGCGGCGGCGGGCTGCGGATAGCCGTAGGCGGGCTGGGCCGCGGGGGCGGCGGCCGGCTGCGGGTAGCCGTACGCGGGCTGCGGGTAGCCGTAGGCGGGTGCCGCCCGGGTCCCGGGCTCGGGCGGCGACTGCGGCTGCGGGGGCGCGGGCGGCATCGCGGGGGGAGCCGCCACTGCCGCAGTCGCGGACTCGGGCTGCGGCTGCGCCTGCTGCTGGGACTGGGACTCAGGCTGCTGCGGCTGCGGCTCGCTCTCGTCGACCGAGATCCCGAACGCCGTGGCGAGACCGATCAGCCCCGTCGGATACCCCTGCGCCACCGCGCGGAACTTCCAGCCGTCCCCGCGCCGGTACAGCTCGCCGCAGATGATCGCGGTCTCCTCGCCGGTTTCCGGCCGTACGTCGAAGGTGGCGAGCGGCTCGCCGTCCGCCGCGCCGGCGTCGTACAGCATGATCCGCAGATCCTGTACGCCGGCGAAGGTGCCGCCGTCGGAGGAGGCCGAGAGCACCACCTGGTCGACCGACGGATCGAGCGAGCCGACATCGGCCTGCACGGTGTCCGTGAGCCCCTCGGCGGTCCGCTTCTTCGGCAGCAGCCGCACCAGCCCGGACGGGTGCCGCGGCTGGTTGTAGAAGACAAAGTCCTCGTCGGAGCGCACGCGGCCGTCGGATCCCAGCAGCAGCGCGGAGGCGTCGACGTCCGGCACCCCGGGTCCGGGGGACCAGCGCAGGACGGCTCGTACCGCCGTCGCTCCGAGAGGAACGTTGGAGCCCTTCAGCATCGCGTGCGTCATGCCGGTCATCCTGCCTTCCCGGGCCCCTGGCGGACAACGCGGGGGCGCGGACACGGCCGGGGTGGCCGACGGGGCGGCCCGGTGCCAGGGTCGATATGCAGACGAGTTACCTGGATTTCATGCACACGGGGAACTCGCGACACCTCGCTCTACGTACTATTACCGGCCACCATGACGACAGGGCCGCAGAGGCAGTACGGGGGACATACATGCGTCATTTCGGGCATATCCCGGCCACTGTGCGGAAGGAACTGTTCCACAAAGAGCCCGCCGAATTCGAGGCGGGCTCCCCGGCCCGTACGCTCGCGGCCGCTCTCGGCGCCACCCTCTACAGCCCGGCGACCAGGCCGCGCCTCGCCGACGACGTCCTCAAGCAGGCCGCGCGGGGCGTCGTGTCCATGGTGCTGTGCTTGGAGGACTCGATCGACGACGCCGAAGTCGCCGGTGCCGAGGAGAACCTCGTCCGCCAGTTCGAAGCGCTGGAGGGTCTGGTCCTGCGTGGCGCGGAAGTGCCGCTGCTGTTCGTCCGGGTCCGCGAATCCGGCCAGATCACCGACCTGATCCGGCGCCTCGGCGGGACGGCCCGGCTGCTGTCCGGATTCGTACTGCCCAAGTTCACCGAGGAGCGCGGCGGCCCCTTCCTGGAGGCGGTCCGCGCGGCCGAGGCCGAGACCGGTCGCACGCTGTACGTGATGCCCGTGCTCGAATCGCCCGAACTGCTGCACCTGGAGACCAGGGCCGACACGCTCGCCGGCATCGCCCGCATCGTCGAGGCACACCGCGACAGGGTGCTCGCGCTGCGCCTCGGCGTCACCGACTTCTGCTCGGCGTACGGACTGCGGCGCTCGCCCGACATGACCGCGTACGACGTCCAGATCGTCGCGAACGTCATCGGGGACGTCGTCAACGTGCTGGGCCGCTCCGACGGCACGGGATTCACCATCACCGGGCCGGTGTGGGAGTACTTCCGGCTCCAGGAGCGCATGTTCAAGCCGCAGCTGCGCCGCAGCCCCTTCCTGGAGGTGCGGGCCGAGGAGCTGCGCACCGCACTGATCGAGCACGACCTCGACGGACTGCTGCGGGAGATCGAGATGGACCGCGCCAACGGACTGCTCGGCAAGACCTGCATCCACCCCTCCCATGTGCTGCCCGTGCACGCGCTCTCGGTCGTCAGCCATGAGGAGTTCAGCGACGCGCAGGACATCCTTCGCCCCGAACGGGGAGGAGGAGGCGTGATGCGCTCGGCGTACACGAACAAGATGAACGAGGTGAAGCCGCACCGCGCCTGGGCGGAGCGCACGCTCCTGCGGGCCGAGGCGTTCGGTGTCGCGCGCGCGGACGTGGGCTTCGTGGAGCTGCTCACCGCCGGTCTGGCCGGCTGACGATGACGAAGGACGAAACCGTGGTGTGGTCGGGCAGCTGGGTCTCCCAGCGGCTGGGAGTGGAGCTCGTCGGTGACGAGGGGCTGAAGGAGCTGCTGGGCATGGCCCTGCGGCGCAACCCGAAACGGGCGCATCTGCTGGTGTCGCACGTGCTCGGCAAGCACGTGCCGCAGAGCCCCGCCGTCGTGTACGGCCACGGCTTCGCGCTCGGCCTGCGCGTACGCGACCTGCTCGGCCCCGACGAGGCCGCCCGCGCGGTGGTCCTCGGCTACGCGGAGACCGCGACCGGCCTCGGCCACTCGGTCGCCGACGGCCTCGGCTCAGCGCCGTACCTGCACTCGACCCGGCGCCCCGTCGACGGGATCGCCCCGGCGGGCGGCTTCGAGGAGTCCCACTCCCACGCCACCTCGCACCTGCTGCTCCCGCAGGACCCGGAGCTGCTGGCCGGGTCCGGGCCACTGGTGCTCGTGGACGACGAGTTCTCCACCGGCAACACCGTGCTGAACACGATCCGCGATCTCCACGAGCGCTACCCGCGCCGCGGGCGGTACGTGGTCGTGGCCCTGGTCGACATGCGCTCGGCGGACGACCTGGGCCGTCTGGAGGCCTTCGCGAAGGAGATCGACGCCCGTATCGACCTGCTGTCCTCGGCCTCCGGCACGGTGCGCCTGCCGGCGGGGGTCCTGGAGAAGGGCCAGGCACTGGTGGCGGAACACGAGGCGGCGGGCTCATGGGTTGTGGGCAGTCGTTCCGCGAGTGCCGGGGTGTCCGCACGGTCCGGTGCGCGACCCGCCGTCCGGGTCGACCTCGGGTGGCCGCACGGCGTCCCCGACGGCGGCCGGCACGGCTTCCACCCCGAGCACCGTGCCGCGCTGGAGGCCGCGCTCCCGGGCATGGCGGCCCGGATCGCCGAGGCCCTCGGTTCAGAGGCCCTCGGTTCAGCGGCGACGGGCCAGACCGCCGGGGCCGGGGACGAGGGCGCGGCGCCCAGGCCCCTCGCGCCTGAGCTCCTCGCGCCCGGGCCGCGGCGCGTCCTCGTGCTCGGGTGCGAGGAGCTGATGTACGCGCCGCTGCGCCTCGCCCACGCCCTGGAGGACGCCGGCGCCGTGCCCGAGGTGCGGTACTCGACGACCACCCGCTCGCCCGTCCTCGCCGTGGACGACCCCGGCTACGCGATACGGAGCCGGCTGGTCTTCCCGGCCCACGACGCCCCGGCCGACGGCCCCGGCGAGCGGTACGCGTACAACGTCGCGGGCGCCGGCTTCGACGCCGTGGTCGCCGTCGTCGACTCGGCCGCGGACACGCCCGAACTGCACGCCCCCGACGGCCTGCTGGCCCAGCTCGCCGCGCACATACCGCACGTCGTGCTCGCCGTCGTCCCCTCCTACGTACCCGAAGCACCCGAAGCTCCCGAAGCTCCCGAAGCACCCGACGTGTCCACGGTGACTGAAGCACCCGAAAGGGCCCCCATGCTCCCCGAGCCCCTCCGCGGCCCCGGCTTCTCCTCCTACGCCCCCGAAGAGGTCGGCTGGCTGCTCCAGGACCTCTCCGACGTCGAGCTCGAAGCCCCCACCGAGGAGCGCGAGGAGGCGATACAGAGCGGCGGCGCGCACTACGCCGAGTCGCTGCCCGTCGAGTACCAGCCCAGCGACCAGTACCAGGACCTCTTCCGCGCCGCGCTCGACACCTCGGCCACCCGCATCGCCCGCGCCGTCGGCACCGTCACCGAGACCGTCCTCGCCGAGCGGACGCCCCGCCCCGTCCTCGTCTCCCTCGCCCGCGCCGGCACCCCCGTCGGCGTCCTCATGCGCCGCTGGGCCCAGCACCGCCACGGCCTCGACCTGCCCCACTACGCCGTGTCGATCGTGCGCGGCCGCGGCATCGACGCCAACGCGCTGCGCTGGCTCGCCGCCCACCACAACCCGGCCGACGTCGTGTTCGTCGACGGCTGGACCGGCAAGGGCGCCATCACCCGCGAACTGGCCGCCGCGCTCGGCGAGTTCGACGGCTTCAACCCCGAGATCGCGGTCCTCGCCGACCCGGGCGGCTGTGTCCGTACGTACGGCACGCGCGAGGACTTCCTGATCCCCTCCGCCTGCCTCAACTCCACCGTCTCCGGCCTGATATCGCGCACCGTCCTGCGCGCCGACCTGGTCGGCCCGTACGACTTCCACGGCGCGAAGTACTACCGCGAGCTGGCCGGAGCGGACGTCTCGGGCCACTTCCTGGACACCGTCGCGGCCCGCTTCGACGAGGTGGCCGACACCGTGGACGCCGAGGTCAAGGAGCTGCTGGCGGCCGACCGGGCGCCCACCTGGGCCGGCTGGGCGGCGGTCGAGCGGATCAGCGAGGAGTACGGCATCCACGACGTCAACCTGGTCAAGCCGGGCGTCGGCGAGACCACCCGCGTCCTGCTGCGCCGCGTCCCCTGGAAGATCCTGGCCACGCGGGGCGCGGGCGCCGACCTCGACCACGTACGGCTGCTCGCCGAACAGCGCGGCGTACCGGTCGAGGAGGTCGACGGCCTCCCGTACACCTGCGTCGGGCTGATCCACCCCCGGTTCACGCGCGGGGCGACCGGCGCCGACGGCAAGGCGGTGGCCGCGCCGTGACCACGCTGATCGCCACCGACCTGGACCGTACGCTCATCTACTCGGCCGCCGCGCTCCAGCTGCCGATGCCGGACGCGCAGGCGCCGCGGCTCCTGTGCGTCGAGGTGTACGAGGGCAAGCCGCTGTCGTACATGACGGAGACGGCCGCGGGGCTGCTCCCCGAGCTGGCCCGTACGACCGTCTTCGTACCGACGACGACCCGTACGCGCGAGCAGTACGGCCGCATCCATCTGCCGGGACCCCCGGCGCGGTTCGCGATCTGCGCCAACGGCGGGCATCTGCTGGTCGACGGTGCCTCCGACCCCGACTGGCAGCGCGTCGTCGCGTCCCGGCTCGCGGACGAGTGCGCCTCGCTCGCCGAGGTCCGCGCCCACATGGTCGCCGCGGCCGACCCGGCGTGGCTGCTCAAGGAGCGGGTCGCCGAGGACCTGTTCGCGTATCTCGTCGTCGAGCGCCCGCTCCTGCCGGACGGCTGGACGGCGGAGCTCGCCGCCTGGGCGGAGCCGAAGGGCTGGACCGTCTCCCTCCAGGGCCGCAAGATCTACGCCGTTCCGAAGCCGCTCACCAAGAGCGCCGCCGTCCACGAGGTCGTCCGCCGCACGGACGCCGAGGTCGTCCTCGCCGCGGGCGACTCCCTCCTCGACGCCGACCTCCTCCTGACCGCCGACCACGCCTGGCGCCCGGCCCACGGCGAACTGGCCGACACCGACTGGTCGGCGCCGCACGTCACCGCGCTCGGGGAGCGGGGGGTGGCGGCGGGGGAGGAGATCCTGCGCCGCTTCGCGACGGCGACGGCGACGGCGACGGCGACGGCGACGGCGTCGGCGACCGTGGGGACCGCGACGGTGCCGGCGCCGACCCGGTCGGGGGTTGCCACGCACTGAGCCTGCGGGGTGGGGCGGGGTGCCTCGGCGGGAGCTAGCCCCGCCGAGCCCCGGGCCCCGGCCGCAGCACCCGCACGCCCACGAACAGCACCACCGCTCCCACCGCCGCCACCAGCACCGCCTTCGAGTACATGTCGACGTACCCGGTCACGGCCCCCCAGTTGTCGCCGAGCCAGTACCCGGCCAGCACGAACACCGCGTTCCAGAGGGCACTGCCCAACGCCGTCAGAGCCAGGAAGACGGGCAGCGGCATCCGTGCGACGCCCGCCGGCACCGAGATCAGGCTGCGGAAGATCGGGATCATCCGCCCGAAGAACACGGCCTTCGTCCCGTGCCGGGTGAACCACGCCTCCGTCCGCTCGATGTCCGCCACCTTCACCAGCGGCAGCCGCGCCGCGATCGCGACCGTACGCTCCCGGCCCAGCAGCGCGCCGACCCCGTACAGCGCCAGCGCGCCCACCACCGATCCGGCCGTCGTCCACAGCAGCGCCGCGAGCAGATCCATCCGTCCCGTCGCCGAGGCGAAACCCGCCAGCGGCAGGATGATTTCGCTCGGCAGGGGCGGGAAGAGGTTCTCCAGGGCGACGGCGATGCCCGCGCCCGGTGCGCCGAGGGTGTCCATCAGGCTGTTGATCCAGCCCGGGGCGCCGCTGTTCTCGATCGTCGGATTCATGGCTGCCACGCTAGGCAGGCGCGGCTGAACGCACCCTGAAGGCCGCCGCACACTTCCCTGTGGTCTTCCGCAGTGTGCGCGAGCCGGACAGCCCGCTAGCGTGGCCGATCATGAAGAGCACAGCAGCGCGCGGCATACGGCATGCGACCGGACTGGCGATCGGCGCCGCGACGGCCGTCGTCGAGTTGCTCTTCGTCGTGCTCGCGGGACTGGTCCTGCTGCCGGTTTCCGCCCTGCCGCGGGCCCGGCGCGCCGTACTGCGTCCGCTGAACGCCGCGGCGGCCCGGCTCGCCGGTCTCGAACGGCGCCGGCTTGCCCGCTTCCACGGGGAGCCGATGCCGCCCACATCAGGGCTGTACGCCGGTGCCGGTGCCGGTGCCGGTGCCGGTGCCGGTGCCGGTTCCGATGGCGATGCGGGCGCCGGTGTCGTCGCCGGTGGCCGTGCCCTCCGCTACGTCGCCGCCCGCTGGCCCCTGGGCCTGCTCGGCGCGGTCGTCCTGCTGTACGTCGTCCTGGGCGCGGGGTACGGCACGTTCTTCGTCTACGGCTGGCTGATCACCGACATTCGCGATCCGGGCACGGTCGCCGCGAGCAGCGCCGCCGCGCTGCTCCTGCTGTTCCTGGCGGCCCAGGGCGTCTTCGGAACGGCCCTCCTCGAAGTGCGGCTGGCCCGCCGCTTCCTCGGCCCCAGCCGGCAGGACGCGCTGGAGCGGCGCATCGCCCAACTCGCCACCAGCCGCGCCGAGGTCATGTCCGCCGTCCACGACGAACGCCGCCGGATCGAACGCGACCTGCACGACGGCGTCCAGCAGCGGCTCGTCGCCCTCGGCATGCTGCTCGGCCGGGCCCGCCGCAGCCGCGACCCGCAGCGCGCGGACCAACTCCTGCTCCAGGCCCACGAGGAGAACCGGCGCGCCCTGGCCGAGCTGCGCGAAGTGGCCTGGCGGATCTACCCCGCAGTACTGGACGAGGCGGGGCTGCGCGCGGCCCTGGAGAGCGTCGCCGAACGCGCGAACCTGCCGGTGCGCGTCGACTACGCCGTCGACGGACCCCTGGCCGGGGAAGCCGAGACGGTCGTGTACTTCGTCGTCTCCGAGGCCGTCACCAACGTCGTCAAGCACGCGGGCGCGACCCGTGTCGACGTACGGCTGGCGCGCGACGGCGACGTCCTGCGGGTGCGCGTCGAGGACGACGGCCGCGGCGGCGCCGACCCCTCATGCGGCGGTCTCACCGGGCTGGCGCGCCGGGTCGCAGCCCTCGACGGACGGTTCGCGGTCTACAGCCCGCCCGGCGGCCCCACCCTCGTCACCGCGGAGCTGCCGATGAACCTGCCGACGGACCTGCCGGCGAAACGTTCGCCGGATCTGCCGACGAATCTGCCGAAGGAGCTGCCGTGCGCGTGATCCTGGCCGAGGACTCGACCTTGCTCCGAGAGGGCCTTGTACGGCTCCTCGCGGAGGAGGGCCACGAGGTGCTCGCGGCGGTGGGAGACGGTGACCGGCTGATCGCGGCCGTCTCCGCCGGGCGCCCGGACGTGGTGGTCGCCGACGTACGCATGCCACCCACCCACACCGACGAGGGCCTGCGGGCGGTCCTGGAGATCCGCGGGCGCTGGCCGGGGGTGGGCGTGCTGGTGCTCTCTCAGTACGTCGAGAAGCGGTACGCCACCGAGCTGCTCACCGGCGACCACCCGGCGGGCGTCGGCTACCTGCTCAAGGACCGGGTGGCGCAGGTCGACGAATTCCTCGACGCGTTGGAGCGGGTGGGGGAGGGGCGGGCCGCCTTCGACCCCGAGGTCGTACGCCGCCTCCTCGTACGCAGCGCCCGCACGGATCCGCTGTCCCGGCTGACCGGGCGTGAGGGGGAGGTGCTCGCCGAGATGGCACAGGGGCACACGAACGCGGCGATCGCGGCGCGGCTGCACGTGTCGCAGAGCGCGGTCGAGAAACACATCAACGCGATCTTCGACAAGCTGGAGCTGACGGGGGAGGCGACGGCGGGCTACAGCCGACGGGTGCTCGCGGTGCTGCGGTACCTCGACAGCTAGGGCCCGTCCGGCTGCCTCCCTCTCCGGCTAGCCGCAGCAGCCGCCTCCGCAGCAGCCACCGCCACCGCCACCGCTCGGGGCGGCCGGGGCCGTGTTCGTACCGCCGACGGCGACGGCGGACAGCAGCTTCACGGTGTCCTCGTGCCCGGCCGGGCAGGCGGCGGGAGCGGAGGACTCGGCCATGGGCCGGCTCAGCTCGAAGACGTCGTCGCAGGAACGGCAGCGGTACTCGTAACGGGGCATGCGGACAGACTAACCGTGCCTCAGCGCTGTCGTGCCTGTTCCTCGTGGGCCGCCTCGTCGGGGTGCCGGGCCTTCCAGTACGGGTTGTCGTGGGGGAGTGCGCTGCCCACCCTGCCGTACATCCCGAACCACATCAGCAGCAGCCCGACGACGAAGCTGAAGAGCACGTTCTGGATGCGGAAGTTGAGGAAGTTGGCCTCGGTGTCGAGGAACCCGAGACCGAGGAAGCCGTTGAGGATGAACAGGACGCCGAGCACCATGTTGAGGGTCGAGGCGAAATTCCCGCCGATGACCATGCCCACGAAGAGCAGCAGGCCGATGCAGACGGACAGCACGCTCAGCGCGCCGTTGGTGTTGAGGCCCGCGATGGTGGCGTTGCCCGTGTTGAAGAATCCGATGTTGTCGATCAGGCCGAGGATCCCGAAGGCGAGCAGAACGAGCCCCATGAGCCCGGCGCCGACGCGGTAGACCTGGCTGAGGTGGTGGTCGACGGGCAGGTGCTCGTCGAGCAGGACCCGGTGGGCCTTGGCGTGCGGCGCATGGTGTGTGTGCTGAGTGGATGCCATCGTGGCCTCCTTCGTCCGCCGAACGAACTTCACTCCAGCATCCGCCCGTGCGCACGAGCCGACAAACGGGCGCCCCTGATCCGCCCCGTCCGGGGTCGGCTGCCCCGGAGCTGCCGTGCCCGGGCCGGCTGTCCGGAGCAGCGCTGCCCGGCCGTCCGATGCGGCCTGCCAGGGGCTTCCAGGGCGGGCTGTCCGACGTGCCCTGCCGGGGCCTCCTCGCCAGGGCCGGGTGTCCGACGAGGCCTGCCAGGGACTTCCAGGGCGGGCTGTCCGACGCGCCCTGCCGGGGCTTCCTCGCCCGCGCCGGCTGCCCAGGCCCTACGTGGCCGGGGCGCGGTCGCCGCGGATCTGCCCGACGACGCGGGCGACGGCCGCGCGCACCGCCTCCGTCTCGGTCAGGAAGTGCCAGTAGTCGGGATGGCGGCCCTCGAGCCCCGCGATGGCCCGCTCCAGGCGCGCCACGGAGTCGTCCAACGGGCGGGCGTGGCGCGGGTCCGGGGTGCTGCGCCCCGCCATGGCGAGGCGCTGGGCGTCGCGGATCGCGAACCGTGTGCGGTCGATCTCCTGCTGCGGGTCCTTCGCGACCGCGTCGAGACGGCGCAGCCGGTCCCCGGCGGCCGAGACCGCCTCGTCCGTGCTGTTCAGCAGGGCACGCACCGTGGCGAGGAGGGCTGTCGCATCCGCCCACCGCTGCTCGTCCCGGGCCCTCGCGGCCTCCTTCAGCTTCTCCTCGGCCCGGCGGACACTCTCCGCCGCCTGCGCGGGGACGGGCTGGAGGTCCTGCCAGCAGGCGACGGTGAAGCGGCGCCGCAGCTCGCTGAGGATGGGCTCGACACCGCCCGCACGGGTGGTGAGGGCCTGCGCTCGGGTACGCAACGACACCAGCCGGTGGTCGATCTCGGCGGCGCGCTCCGGGAGCCGCTCCGCCTCCGCCCGTACCGCCTCGGCGTCGCGCATCACGTGGTCCGCGCGCTGGAGGGTCTCCGCCACCCCGTGCCGGCCCGCACCCTCGTTGAGCCGGGTCAGCTCGGGTGCGAGCGCGGCCAGCCGGGCTGCGAGATCGTCCGCCCGCATTCCGGAGCTCCGCACCGAGTCGAGAGCATTGCTCGCGGCGAGGAGCGCCTGTCGTGCCCGCTCCACCGCCGGAGCCAGCCGAGCCAGCTGGGTCTCCGCCTTGTCCAGCAGCGGCCCCAGCCCTCGCGCGAACCGGTCCAGCTCGCTCTTGACCCGGACCAGCTCGTCCTTGGCCTTCGTCAGCTCCGTACGCGCCCGCGCCGCCACCGACGCTTCGAGATCGTCCCGGTCGAGATCATGCGCGTCGACCGCCGTGATGTACCGGTGACTGACCTCGTCGATCCGCCGCCCCAGTGCCGCGAACTCGTCCGCGACCCGGCGCGCGTCCGGCGAGCTGTCCACCGCCGTGATCGTCTCGATCGAGATCCGCAGATCCCGCTGCGCCGTGTCCAGCTCGTAGAACGCCTCCGCGGCCGCGTCCTTCGCGGCCTGTGCATCGGCCCGCTGACTCTCCCCGCGTCCCCCGAACCACCGCCGTGTCCCCCCGCCGGCGAACGCACCCGGCAGTACGGCGACGACGAGCGGGAGCGGCAACAGAACCAGCGCGAGCACGTCCCGCACTCCCCGCGCGCCACCCGCTCTCGCCCTTGCCCCCGCGTGCGGCCGCGCGTGTGTCGCCGTCACATGCCTCTCCCGTGCCCGTGTCCGCCCTGCCCCGTTCATTCTCCCATCAGGTAAGGACGAACACACGAGCCCGTTAGTTCGCGCTGCGCACGACGACATCCCCGTTGTCGCTGTGGGCCTTGATGACGTACGCGCTCTTCGGGTCGTGGCCCACGTCCACGGAGGTTTCGCCGTTGTCGGTCGTCGTGGTCACGTTGTACGCCGTGGATTTGGGCACCTCGATCGTGATCTCGCCGTTGTCGCTCCCCGTGTCCACCATCGCCGGCGCGACGCTGAAGCCCAGCCGCACCGTCCCGTTGTTCGAATTCGCCGTCACCTTCGTGGCGGCTATGCGCTCGCCGGTGACCTCGCCGTTGTCACTGAACATCTCCAGCGCCCCGCTGGAGTCCCGCACGGTCACCTCCCCGTTGTCCGACCGCAGCGAAAGCGCCGTGTCGAACCCGGAGGCGATCACGCTCCCGTTGTCGTTCTTCACGGTGACGGCCACCCCGCGCGGCACCTTCACCGAATGCCGCGCGTTGCAGTTGCTGGCGATCGCGTCGCACTCCAGCCGGAAGGTCAGCGTCTCGCCCTCCATCTTCCAGCTCGACTCGGGCCCGTCCCCGAGGAACACCCACCCGTCGACCTGCCGCTCCACCTCCACGGCCTTCACGTCCGCCGGCACGAGCTCGACCTCCGAGTTGTCGGCGTCGATCGTCAGCGTCTTCCCGCTGAACGCGAACGACTTCCGCTCGACCGGCGCCCCCTCCACGTCCGCGCTGCCGCACCCGCCGACGGCGAACATGACGACCACGGCCCCGCCCGCGGCGATGAGCGCGCGCCTGTGCGTACGGGTGCCGGTGCGGTTACGGAATGTGCTCACGGTGATCGATCCCCCTGGTCCGAGCTGCGATGTTCCCCAACCGTAGGCCCGCGCCAGCCCGCCGCACGATCCTGCCCCCCACCCTCTCCGGGGTAGGGCTAACCCCCCATTCCGCTGCCCGAGCCGCCGCGCCCCCGGTGTCGGCGCATCTGGTTTGCGGCACCCACCCATGGGCCATGTAGGCTGTTGCCTCATTCCGGGTGCGTAGCTCAGGGGTAGAGCGCTGCTCTTACAAAGCAGATGTCGGCGGTTCGAAACCGTCCGCGCCCACCAGTGCAAAGGCCCCCAACCGATCACGGTTGGGGGCCTTTGACGTCCACTTCTGACGTCAGCGGAGAGTAGTTGTGCTCCTCCGAGGCCCGAGGCCCGAGGCCCGAGGCCCGAGGCCCGAGGCCCGAGGACGTATGTGTGGTGCCCCTGAGGCATCGGACCACGGTCTGATGCCGGAGCCGGCAGGGCGGGAGAGTCGGACCTGAGGCCGACGGCGGGAAGCGGACCGTGCTCCGACGCGGAAGGGCGCGTCCGGGCGGGATCGTTCACGGCATGACGACAACGACACGGAGCGCACCCCTCGTCCACGACACCGCCACCCCGGCCAAGGCCCGGCTGCTGCCCGTGGAGTGGGGTGGTGACACGCCCTTCCCCGGGCGGTGGGTGGGCGGGGTCTCGCTGGTGGCGGCGCCTGTGCTGCTGGGAGCCGGGGTCCTGTTGCGGCTGCCCTTTCACTTCTTCTTCCCGGAGCAGCTCGCCGCCCGCGTCGAGCACCCCGGCCTGATCGCGGTCTCCTACGGAGCCTTCGCCGCGGGGACCGTCCTGCTGTGGCCGGCCCTCGCCGTACTGGCGGCGCGGATCGGCCGCCGCAGCCCCGGACCGGCCCTGTGGGGCGGGGTACTCGCCGTTCTCGGGCTCTTCGCCCGGACTTTCCACGCCGGTGTCGACCACCTCGCCTTCCAGCTCGCCGACCGGCAGGGCGCGCAGGGCGCCACCCGGTTCGTCGGCGAGACGTACGGGGCCTTCCACGTCTTCAGCGCCCTCAACCTCGCGATCATGGGCGGCTGGCTGCTCCTCGCCGTCGGGGCCTGGCGGGCGCGGGTGCTGGGACCGGTCCGGGCGCTCGCCCTGGCGGCCACCGCCGCGCTGCCGCTCGGCGTGCTCAAGGGGACCACTCCGCTGTCGGTCGTGGCTGTCGCCGGCCTCTGCCTCGCCCTCGTTCCGCTGGGCGTCACCGTGCTGCGTGACGGCCCGGTACCGCGCCGCGCCACCGTCCTGCGCTGGACCGCGGCGGTCACCGCCACCTTGATCCTCATGACCCTGATCGGACAGGCTGGTTGACGATGTACGGTCGGGCCATGCGTGTTCCCCGGCGGCTGCGCGACGGTCATCTGCTCGCGCTCGACCTGGCCGCCGCGCTGCTGATCACGGCCACGTACGCCGGCTTCGCCCGGATGCCGGGCAGCGGGACCCAGCCCGCCTACACCGGACCGGTGTGGGCGGGCCTGCTCGTGGCAGCGGTCGTCGGCCTCCCGGTCGCGGCCCGCCGGCGGTGGCCGTTGCGGGCCGCGGTGACGGCCCTCGCCGGAGCCGTCGCCGCCACCCTCCTGGACATCACGCGCGAGCCGTGGACCGCGGCCGGCCTCACCCTTTACGCGGTCGCCCTCACCGCGCCCCCGCGACGCTCGGTGCCGGTGCTCGCCGCCTCGCTCGCCGTTTCGGCGGCCGCCGTCCTCACCGGGGAGGCCCTGGTCACCCCGGCCGAGACCTGGAGCGGGGCGGCCGGTATCGCCGCGATCGTCTGGCTGGTCCTCGGCGGCGGCTGGGCGGCGGGCTTCGTCGTACGCGCCCGCCGGGCCCGGGAGGCCGACCGCGCCACCCGCCGCACCGAAGAGGCCATAGCCGAGGAACGGCTGCGGATAGCGAGGGAGTTGCACGACATCGTGTCGCACAGCCTCAGCCTGATCGCCGTGAAGGCGGGAGTCGCCGGACATGTGGCCCAGCACCGCCCGGAGGAGGCCGTGGACGCGCTGCGTGTCATCGAACGGACCAGCCGGGCCGCCATGACCGAGATGCGTCGCACCCTGGGGGTGCTCCGCACCGACACGGCCGCCGCCCCGCTGGGCCCGGCGCCCGGCCTCGACGCGCTCGACCGGCTGGCTGATCAGGCACGACAGGCAGGCGTGGACGTCGACTTGAGCGTCCGGGTGCCGGACGGAGGTCTGCCCGCGGGAATCGCCCTGGCCGTTCACCGGATCGTCCAGGAGTCCCTCACCAACGTGGTGAAGCACGCGGCCTCCGCACGCTGCCGGGTGACGGTCGAGGGCGATCCGCGCGAGGTGCGTATCGACGTCACGGACGACGGCGTGCGGGGCGCCGACCGGGAACGGCCGGGGGGCCACGGCCTGGTCGGTATGCGGGAGCGGGCGATGATGTACGGCGGGACGTTCAGCGCGGGCCCGCGCCCCGAGGGAGGCTTCGCTGTCTCCGTCCGACTGCCGCAGGACGGTGTGAGGGGGACTGCATGACGGACGGTGTGAGGGGGACTGCATGACGGACGGTGTGAGGGGGACTGCATGACGGACGGTGTGAGGGGGACTGCATGACGGACCGTGTGAGGAGCGCATGACGGACGCGACCCGGGTGCTCGTCGTCGACGACCAGGTGCTGCTGCGCGGCTCCTTCCGGATCCTCGTCGAGAACGAACCCGGCCTCACCGCCGTCGGAGAGGCGGGTGACGGGGCAGAGGCCGTCGAGCTCGCCCGCCTGCACCGTCCGGACGTGGTCCTGATGGACGTCCGGATGCCGGTCATGGACGGGATCGAGGCGACCCGGCAGATCCGTGGTTCCCCCGAGACCGCGGGCGTACGGGTGCTGATCCTGACCACGTTCGACCTCGACGAGTACGTCTACGCGGCCCTGCGGGCCGGCGCGGCGGGCTTCCTCCTCAAGGACGCCCCGCCCGCGGAAGTGCTGGCCGCCATCAGGGTCGTCGCCACGGGCGACTCCCTGCTCGCTCCGTCCGTGACCCGTCGCCTCATCGAGGAGTTCACCCGCCGCCCGGAGCCGGTCCCGAGCCACGGCCGCGTCCCGCTGACCGGGGTGACGGAGCGGGAGCGCGAGGTCCTGGAGCTGATCGCGCGGGGCCTGTCGAACGACGAGATCACGGCGCGGCTGCACGTGAGCATGGGCACGGTGAAGACCCACATCGGCCGTCTGCTGTCCAAACTGGCCGCCCGCGACCGCGCCCAGCTGGTGATCGCGGCGTACGAGTCAGGAGTCGTGGCGGCCTCCGACGGCGGCCTGGGAACGCACTGAGACGCGAGGCGGTCGCGTCCGCGGGCCTCCGGGGGTCACTGCCTGCGCTGCACCGGTGTGAACGGGCCGGTCGCGGGGCCTGCGACGAATTCGATGTCGGTGTTCGCGCCGGCCGCCGAGCCCTCCAGGCCGAGCTTGCCGCCCCGGATGCGCAGGTCGATGAGGAAACGTGTGGTCGAGCCGGACTGCTTGAGGCCGTGGATGCGCTCGTCGATGTACCCGAGATCGTTCAGGACCTTCCCGACCTGGGCGGGGGTAGGATCCGCCACTTCGGCGAGCGCATGGGTGACGCGCTCGACATGGAGGTGGGCCGCGCACCACTCAAAGGCGTTCAGTACCGTCTCCGGGCCCTCCGTGGGGGCGATGGGCAGGGTATCGGCGGGCACGGTCTCGCCGGGCGGCAGCGGCTCCAGCGGGCCGGTCCGCGGCCCTCCCGAAGCGATCGGTTCGTCGGACGGAGCGTCCGAAGGGCACGGCCGCGCGACTCTGTCCATCATCTCCATGAAGGCCGCCTGCTCAGGGCTGCCTGACGCAGCGCCAGGCTGCGCTCCGACGCTGTTGGCGGGCTTGTTCCGGGAGCCGGAGCCCGAGCCGTCGGCAGTCGTCTTCTCGGTGCCGCAGGCGGAAAGCGTCACAGCGGCAAGGGCGGTGACCGCGAGGGTGAGCCGCAGGCGGCGCGAGGAGCGGGCAACTGTGCTGTTCAGGGCGGGAATTCGTCTCATGCGCACAGTCTTCGATCAATCCGCGCGCCGCACTTGAGTACGCGTACTCAGCTGAGGGCGCGAGTTCACTCAACGTTCGATGAGACGTGGCCGCCCGGGCTCAGGGTGCGACCTTCATGAAGCCCGAGTGGACGTGAACGGGCGCACCCACCGACTCGTTGGGATTGATGTACGTCCTGGCTCCTACGACACTTCCGGGGAAGCTCGCCCGTCGCCACCAGCCTGTGGTGTACGAGTCCTGCTTGTCCCCGGCGGACACATACAAGTGTGTGCTGCCTGCCCATGTGCGGTTGATGTATGACGTTGCCGCCATGGCATGTGGGGCGCTCTCGGTGCCGGTGTAGCGAGCCGTTGTGACGACCCGGAGCCAGGAGCCGAATTCACTGGGAAACGTCGGATTCACTCCTCGCAGGTGTTCCAGGCATGCTCGTGCCTGGATCGACGATGAACCGGGAACCGAGGTCCAACTCCCGCAGATCTTCGTCACAGGACGGGCCGAGGCCGAGGCCGGTGCGGGTGGGGCTGCGGCTGCGGGGGCGACAAGAGCCGGAAGCACCGCCAGCGGGGGAATTGCCAGAACGCATCGCCGGAAGAATGTGCGTTTCATGTCAGCCATCTCTCTGCGCGGCATTCACCTCCATCATCTGCTCAGGGCCGCCAACTCCGCACCCTGGGCAGAGCCGTTCCCTCTGTTGAATCGGCCACCATCCGCCCGTTCCCGCGCGGCGCGATGCCGTCGTTGTCGGTGGGGAGCCGTAATCTTGTACGCATGTCCCTCAACCCTCTCAAACGTGGTTCCGTGCGGTCCGCTGCCGTGGTGAATGAGGAGATTCGGGCGTTGTGGGCCCTGTCGGGCGGGCGGCTCTCCGCCGCCGACGAGGCCCGGTACCAGTTGTTGCTGGTGGAGTGGGCCGAGGCCGTCGCGGACGGGGCGGAGGCGGAGTCGGCCGAGGCCGCGTGAGGGCAGGAGGGCAGGAGGGCAGGGACGGGGGCGAAGGTCGTAGGTCCCGCATCGGTCCGGGCTGGGTCTCTGGTCCGATTCGGTGGGCGGGACCGCGTCGTTAGCGTCCTCGTATGCGAATCGGACTGATCGGAACAGGAAATGTCGCCCGCGCCCTCGCAGCGGGCTGGAGCGCCGCCGGACATGAGGTCGTGCTGGGGTCGCGGAAGCCGGAGGAACGGGAGGTTGGCGGGGCGGCCGTCGTGGGAGTGGCCGAGGCGGCCGCGTACGGCGAGGTGGTCGTGAACGCCACGCCGGGTACGGCATCGCTGGAGGTGCTGGAGGGGATCGGCGCGGCGGCCCTGGAAGGGAAGGTGCTGATCGACGTGGCGGTCGGCTTCGTCGAGGGCCAGGACGAAGGGGAGATGGTGCTGTCGCACCCGTTCCGCAGCCTCGGCGAGGAGATCCAGGCGGCCTTCCCGCGCACCGCCGTCGTCAAGACGCTGTGCACCGTGGACTCCCACGTGATGAAGGATCCGGGCAGGCTGGCAGGGCCGAGCACGCTGTTCCTGTCCGGGGACGACGCCGAGGCCAAGCGGACCGTGGCGCGCCTGCTGGCGGATCTCGGGTGGACGGAGGACGCGCTGATGGACCTGGGAGGCATCGCGACCGCCCGGGGACAGGAGCAATACGCCATGCTGTTCACGGGGATCTGGGGGGCTCTCGGAACGGCCGAGTTCAATGTGAGGGTCGTGCCCTTGGCCTCCTAAGACTTGATCCGCAATTCACCAGAGGGTGAGCTGTGGACTGCACGCGGTGCGGGTTCCGGGCGTTCCGGCGTGGCCACGAGGTCGTGACTCATCCGGGGTTGCTCGGTTCCGCTGTCCGGCGGTTCGGGGAGCAGAGGTCTCACGGCGTTGCCGTGGGACTGCCACGCGTCCCGACCGCCGGGGCGGTTTCGGGCTCGGTGTGGTTGACTCCCGCAGCGCTTCTTCCAGCGCTTGTGAGTACGTGATCTGTGCGTGCCGGACGCAGCGGTGTCCAGGTACGCGGTCTTGGGGTCGTCCACGTCGGTGAAGCGGACAAAGGAGGCGAGGGCTGCGGATACGAGGTCACGCTTGGCGACCAGGCCGCAAGCGCTGCACTTGTGTTCGCGCTCGCGGAGGGTCTTGTTCACGCGCTCGCCGCACAGGCAGTGCTGGGACAGGGCGGTTGACCAGGTGGAGGCTTGTACGAGCCTGCCGCCTGCGGCTTCGCACTCCGTCTTGAGGGCGGAGATCAGCATGCCCGGGGTGGTTTGGGAGAGGCGCTTGCCCCACAGCCGGTACCAGGTGCGGATGTCGCAGTCTTCCACAACGAGGACGGGGCCGTGGTCGGTGATGATCTCCCGTGCCACGGTGCGGGCGCGGTGGCGGCGGTGCTCGGCTGCCGAGGCGGCATGTTCGGCCCGGCGGGCGCGCAGCTCCCGGTAGTTGGTGGAGAGCAGGTCACGCCGGAATGCCTGCTTGGGTACCCCGTCTGTGCGGGCGGCCCGGGCGCCGCCGGGCACGGTCACGGTCTTGGGCGTCAGGCCCTTGTCGGTGCGGCGCTGGGCACGCTTGGCTTGCTTCTTCGACATGCCGTATTGTGCAGCGTTCGTTGCCCGGCGGGAGCGCTCCAGTGCCCGCGTCCGACCGCGCTGCTTCTTCGCCTCCTTCTCCAGTCGCAGCCGCTCGTTGTCGGTGAGCGTGATCTCGGTGGAGACGGGCGTACCGCCGTCGAGCTGGGCGGGGAAGGAGACGACGGAGAGGTTGGAGACGTTGCCGTCCACCCCGCCGATCCGGTCCAGGGCGGCGGCCTGGTCGCGCATGGCCCGCACCGAGGGTGCGGTGTAGCCGGGGCCGAGGACCATCAGGTGCGCCTCATAGACCCAGCCGCCCGGCGCGGACGCCTTGCGGCGGCGTACGAGATCCACCTTGTGCCAGCGGCCCGGATGCCTGAGGAAGTGCTCAACCCGCGCCCACTGCCCCGGACTCTGGGGGATGCGGACGGGGAGGACGAGGTCGCCGCGCTTGCTGTCGGGGCCTCCGGCGAAGACGACGGCGAGGGGGCCGGTGTGGTCCCACCAGTTCGCCCTCCGCGTCCCCGGCTTCCCGGCGGCGGTCAGCTTCCCCGTGGGCGCCTGTCCGTCCGGCAGGGTGGGCTTCGGCATCCGGCGGGGCTGCATCAGAGTGTGCTGGCCGCTGCCGGTGTAGGTCATGGCGTGGCCGTGGAGCGTGCCGACCAGGCGGAAGGTCTCCCACTTGTTCTCGGTGGTGTGGGAGCGGGCGCGGCCGGGGATGCGGGTGAAGTCATGCCAGCGTCCGACCTTCGGGCGGCCGAAGCGCTGTCCGGTGGCGTCGGGGAACAGGTGCCTGGAGACGCCGTTCCACACCTCGTCAGCCATGTGCATGGCCAGGGCCTTCGAGGCGTGGTACTTCAAGTGTCCGCCGGCCTCCAAATGCTTGTAGGCGCAGCGTTCCAGGGCCTCACGGGACAGGCCGAGGCGCTGCCGCACGGCCTTCGCGCCCTGTTCCTCCCGCTCGTGGCACGCAGCCCAGTAGGCGTCGACCTTGGCGCGGGCGTCCCGCTGGACGGCACGCTTGATCGACCACATCGCGCCGAACAGGCGCTCCAGCCGGGCGAGGTCGCCGGAATCGGTGACGGCCAGCGGTAGCACCATCACGGACACCTGCCCGTCGTCGGGCTTGGTCCACTTCGGGGCCTTGTTCTTCCCCCGGAACCTGCGCGTCTGGGCAGCCTGCATCGCCGTCACCCTCCCCCCGCACCAATTAGCTGACCTATGCCACGGTATATGAGTAGTTGAGCTATGAATCGAGGTAAAATGAGTGCATGGCAGCAACGATTCCCGGATATGCAGACGCTCGCCAGGCAGCGGAGCGACTCAACGTGACCGTCCAGCATGTCTACAACCTCAACAGCAGCCGCGACGACTTCCCCACCCCGATCTATGTCGGCCGCACCCCCCTGTGGCCGGTGGAGCGGTTGGACGCCTGGCGCGAAGCACATCCCAAGCGCGGTGATGAACCGACCTAAGGAAGCCGGGCTGATCTGTGGGTGGTGGACGGCATGCTCATCCACGTGGAGGAACGCAAGGTGACCGCCTGCTCCAAGAACTAGCGGCGCAGCGTCACCATCCGCGCCCGCGACCGGCGCGTCATCGCTGGCCGAACAAGTCGCCGGACACCGCCTGGTGATCGGCGTTGGGGCGTACCGCAGCCGCCCCGATGTCATCACCAGCAACACCAAGAGCAAGCCGTTCGCCAAACGGCGGGCACGGGCCGAACACGCAATCGCCTGCCCCAAGGACTACAAGGCCCTACGGCAGCACCGCAGGCACGGCGACACGGTCAACGACACCGCCCGCGCCAGCGCCGCACTCCAAAACCTCAAGATCGACTACCGCTGAATTACGGCACACCTCTTAGGACGCAGCCGCCTGCGACACACTGGAGGCATGTGCCGCAGCATCAAGACTCTCCGACCGCCCGTCCTCCCCGAAGAGGCCACCGAGGAGGACATCAGGGCCGCGGCCCTGCAGTTCGTGCGGAAGGTGTCCGGGTTCCGGGCGCCTGCCGCGCACAACCGGGAGGTGTTCGACCGGGCCGTGGACGAGATCGCGGAGGCGACCCGCGCGTTGCTCGACGGGCTGGAGGTCCGAGGCGCTGACCGGACACCCTCTAAGCGGGTTCCGGAGCCGGACGCCGCATGACGTACGCCGCCAGCGCGCCCGCCGCGAACAGGGCCAGGGCCGACACCGCCACGCCCACCCAGGTCGCTCCCAGCCACTGGCCGCCGAAGTAGCCGAGGCCGACGCTGTAGCCCGCCCAGGCCGCGCCGGCGAGCGCGGACCAGGGAAGGAATTCCCGCACGGCACGGTGCGAGGCGCCCGCGCCCAGGGAGACGACCGAGCGGCCGGCCGGGGCGAAGCGGGCGATCACCACGAGGAGTCCGCCGCCCCGGCTGAGCGCCGCGCTGAGACGTTCCTGCGCGCTGGTCAGGCGGCGCGAGCGGGCGATCGCCCGGTCCAGCCGGTCGCCGCCGCGCCAGGCGAGCCGGTACGCCACGAGGTCGCCCAGCACGGACGCCGTCGTCGCACAGAACAGCAGCGCCAGCAGCGAGGGCCCCGAGGGCCCCGAAGTTCCCGAGGCGTCCGCGACCGCTGTCGAACCGGCCGCCGCTGCCGTCGCGGCCGTGATCACCAGCACACCGCTGGGCAGTACGGGCAGAAACACGTCCAGCAGGACGGACAGGGCAACGACCGCATAGATCCATGGGCTGTCGGTCAGCAGCCCCACCGTCTCGAGCACCGCTACTCCCCCTACTCCCCTACTCCCCGAACAGCGAGTGATGACCAGTGACGACGCCGCGATGTCGCGGGGAGCGGCAGGAGCGGCAGAGGCGCTTGACAGCCATACAGCGTACGCCTACGGCCCTGGGGCGGATCGGCAGGGGTGGGGTGAAGTCGGGCACGGCCGTACGGGTGCAGTCATGGGCGTGGGGGCGTCGCGTCGCGCCGGGCGGGTTCCGTACGCGGTACGAGGGGAGGGCGAGGCCCGCGCGGTCCGGGCGGCCCACAGGAAAAGGAGCGAGCAGATGGTGGCAGCGGTACCGGCAGTCGTACGCGCAGGGGTACTGACCGGGGTCGCGGCCCTGGCGTTGCTGGCGGCGTTCCCGCCGGGGCCGGGTGAGCAGGAGGGGGCCGGGCACGCGGCCCATCAGCCACGTACCGCACAGGCGGCGCACGCCGCGCACGGCACCCGCACCTCGCCCGACGCGGGCCTCTCCCTCACCACCCACGCGCAGTTCGCCACGCCCACCGCCCTCATCCCCTCCCCGGCCCTGACGTACGACACCACCCTCGTCCCGGCCGGGGCGCGGATCGAGATCACGCAGCAGTCGGACCTCTGGGGGACCACCGTGCGGGCCCGGCTGGCGGGCCTGAAGCCGTCGTACGCGTTCGGGGTGCACGTCCATGCCGCGCCGTGCGGCACCGACCCCGCCGCCGCGGGCCCGCACTACCGGCACGCCCCCGACCCCGGCGTCAGCGCGCTCAACGAGGTCTGGCTGGACTTCACGTCCGGCCCGGACGGTATGGCCACGGTCGAGACGAAGCACGCGTGGGGCTTCAGACGCGGCGAGGCGAACTCGGTGGTCCTCCACCGGGAGCAGGGCGGCAGCGGTGACCGGGTGGCCTGCTTCACCGTGCCGTTCGGTGGTTCCGGAGTGGAGTCCGCGGCGGGTTCCTCGGCTGCTCCGGAAGCCGGTTCCGCAGCGGGTTCCGGAACGCGCTGAGCCCGGTCCGGACGAAGCCGGACCGGGCTCAGCGCAGTGCACGGCGTCAGGCCGCGACAGCCGCCGCGGGCTCCTCGCTCTTCTTCTCCTCGGCAGCCGTGCCGCGCGACGAGAACAGCCCGTCCAGCGCGAGCGCGCCCGGCCCGGTGAAGACGAGCAGCAGGAGCGCCCAGCAGAACAGCACGGACGACTCGCCCTGGTTCTGCAGCGGGAACAGCGCCTCGGGCTGGTGCATGGCGAAGTACGCGTACGCCATCGAGCCCGAGGATATGAACGCCGCCGAGCGGGTGCCGACGCCCAGCAGCACCAGGCCGCCGCCGACGAGCTGGATCACCGCCGCGTACCAGCCGGGCCAGGCGCCGGTGGGCACGGTGCCGCCGCCCATCGCGCCGCCGAGCACGCCGAAGAGCGAGGCGGCGCCGTGGCAGGCGAAGAGCAGGCCGATGACGATGCGGAACAGGCCGAGGACGTACGGCTGGCCCTGGTTCAGCTTCGCGGTCAGGTTCGACTGGTCCGGCTGGCTGTTGTTGGACATGGCGAGAGGACTCCTATTTCGGTCTGGGGACGTGAAACCGATGAGGGGAGTCACAGGTTAGGCAGCCCTAATCGATACTTGCAAGTTCAACATTTGAGATGCGGTCCTTTTTCATCCGATGTTCATCGGCCGCACTCGTCGTACTCGTCGCACTCGCCGGACTTTTCCTGCCTGTCGTTCCCGCGATGCGCAGCACCGCCCGCGCCACCGCGTCCGCGTCCGACAGCGTCACCGAGTCCACACCCGGCCGCGCCCCGGCCGCCGTCACCCAGTGCACCCCCTCCGTCGGCACTCCGACCGCGAACCGGCGCGGATGCACCCGTCCCTGACGGTCGATGAGACGGTACGGCCGCTCCGTCACGTCCAGGCCGCCGGTTTCGTAACCATCGACGGTGTGCGGCCTGCACTGGCCCGTCCGCAGCAGCCGCGAGAGCAGTTCGTCGCGGCTGCGCCGCAGGTCGGGCTCCGGCAGCCGGGCCTCGATCAGCGTCGTCGCCGACACCTCCGAGCCCGGTACGTCGGGCGACTGCGCCCTGAAGCGGCCGTCCTCCGCCCGTACGGTCATCCGAGGGCCGACCACCTCCAGCACCCCGGCCTCGATCAGGGCCGTCATCTCCTCGATCCGGCGGCGCGGCGGGCCGATGGAGAGGAACGCGTTCAGCGGTGTGTACCAGCGGTCGAGATGGTCCCGGCGGGACGCCCCGGACAGCCCCGCGTGGTCCACGATCTGCCGCAGTTCATTGCGCACGTCCCGCAGCACGTCGAGGGCCGCCTTGACCGGGCCCGCCACATTGCCCAGCGCCGCGTGCTCGGCGTCCCGCCGCAGATGGGCGAGGAGCCAGGTGCGGAACGCGGCCGGACCGGTGAAGGTCTCCGAGCCGTACGGGCGCGAGACGCGCTCCCAGGACCAGCGGTCGGCGGCCGGACAGCCGTACGCGTCCAGGACCGCGGTCTCCTCGTCGCTGCCGCCGGGCGCGTCCAGGAAGTCGTTCCGGAAGCGGCCCCGCAGCGCGCGGTCCAGCGACGGGGCCAGGAGGGCCTCGTAGTAGACCGTCTCCACCTCCTTGGCGACCAGCGGCCATATCTCGGCCCGGAAGTCCGGCGGATCGCCCGCGTCCGCGCGCTTGCGGAAGACCGCGATCACATCCGGTGTCAGCACCAGCGGCTGGTGCCGGCCCGACGCGCCCTTCGCGTTGTCGCCGCGCGCCTGGTACGGGATCCCGCGCCGCGAGCCCGCGAACAGGCGCGGCTCACGCCCCGAGGCCCGGTAGACCAGCCGGTCGGCCTCGTCGCGTACGAACGTGCCGCCGCGGGCCGTCGTCAGCAGCGCCATGTGGTCGAAGAAGTTGAGGCCGAGGCCCCTCAGCAGGACCGTTTCTCCGGGCTCGATGCCCGAGAGGTCCAGATCCGCCGGGTTGGCGGGGGAGAAGTGCCGCAGGCCGTGCCGGTCCGCGTACGCGCCCAGCCCCGCCGGCACCGCCCCAGGCGTCACCGGAAGATGCCCCTGCGCCAGCACCACCGCGCTCAGGCCGGTCAGCACCGTGCCGTCGTCCAGTGCGAGCAGCTGCGTCGAGTCCTCGGCCTCGTCCAGCCGCACCGCGCGAGTCCGGTGCACCTCCACCCGGACCGTCCGCGGCGCCCGCTCGGCGATCCCCCGGAACGCCCACTCCAGGTAGCGGCCGTAGCAGGCCCGCGTCGGGTAGTCGTCGGGGCCGAGCCCCGCCTCCGAGGGGCGGGCCGCCGCCCACTCGTACAGGCTCGGCCCCGGCCGTATCGGACCCTCGCACACCACGCTGTCGTCGGTGAACAGGGTCACCTGGGAGGCGACCGTGTTCATCAGCAGCTCGGCGGGCTGGTCCGTACGCCACACCTGGCCGGGGCCGGCCGGTGCCGGGTCGACGACATGGACGGTCAGCGGGGTGTCCGGGGCCAGTTCGGGCACGGAGGCACAGAGTCTCTCCAGCACCGAGGTGCCGCGAGGACCTGCGCCGACCAGGGCTATGGCATGCCGAACTGTGGACAAAGCTGTGACTCCCGGGGCATCTGGGCAGCAAGAAGCGGATGGTCCGCCTAGTGGTCCGCCACATCATGCCGTTGTCACGCCGTGAGGCGAAGGGCCGGGGTGAGTATCACGCTCCGCTGTCGGACGACTCACGTACGACGTGCGCACGACTCACACATGACTCGCGCACGACTCGCGCACCGACTCACGAACCATTCGTCAGATTCCGATCGAGAACGGTCACGAGCCGTGTGGTCGAACGGTCCACGCGGCGCGCCTGCTCGAGCCGGAGGTCTGCCGAACGCGCGCGCAGCGCCAGCGTCATCAGCTGGTTCCCGAACCACGGCCCGCCGCTCCTGCGCCAGTCGACGGCGGGCCGTGCCATCCGCCCGTGCCGGGTCAGGGCATGGCCGAGGCGCCGTCCTGTCCGGCTCCAGCCGAAGCGGAACCCGAGCTTTATCGTCAGGTGGATCGCGTTGTGGACCGGGGAGCAGGTGAGCTGGAACACGCGCGCCCGCGGCGCGGCGTCCGGGCCCTGGCCCTGGTCGGGGGCCGGCCAGTGCGGCTCCGCGATGTACGCGTGGTGCACGTCGCCCGACAGCACGCACACCGTCGCCGGGGCCTGCGGGCCGCTGCCCGCCTCCGCGATCAGCGCGGTCAGCGCGTCGAACGACGCCGGGAACGCCGCCCAGTGCTCCAGGTCGGATCTTCGGCGCAGATCCTCGGCGAACCGCGCCCAGCGTGGGCCGCGCTCGCCCCGGCACAGTGCCGCGTTCCAGCTCTCGGCGTCATGGACCAGGGGCGGCAGCAGCCAGGGCAGCGAGGAACCGATGAGGAGATGGTCGTACGAGCCCGGCGCGTCCAGCGCCTGCTCGCGCAGCCAGCGTGCCTCGTCCTCGTCCAGCATCGCCCGCTCGGCCTCGTCCAGGACCCGGCCGGCCCGGGTGTCGACCATCACGAGCCGGGTCCTGCCGAAGTCGCGCCGGTAGCTCCAGCGGAGCGTCGACGGGTCGGCGTCGGACTCCGCCGCGAAGCGCCGCAGCGCGTCGGTGCCGTCCGGGGTGTCGCGGACGGCGGCGTAGAGCGCGTCCTTGGCCAGCTCGGCCGGGGAGAGGTTGCCCAGCTGCTGGTAGACCCAGTACGACATCAGCCCGCTGACCACCCGCTCCTGCCACCAGGGCTTGGCCCGCATCTCGGCCACCCAGGCCGCGCTGGTGTTCCAGTCGTCGATGACGTCGTGGTCGTCGAAGATCATGCAGCTGGGAACGGTGGAGAGCAGCCAGCGCACCTCGGGGTCGAGCCAGGACTCGTCGTACAGCCGGGTGTACTCCTCGTAGTTCGCGACCTGCGCGCCGGGGGGATCGCGCAGATCGCGGCGGGCGGCCAGCCAGCGCCGGGTCGCCTTGGACGTGTTGTCCGCGTAGACCTGGTCGCCGAGCAGGAGCAGGACGTCCGGGCGCTCGGCGGCCGGGTCCTCGCGCAGCCGGGCGGCCAGTGTGTCCAGTGCGTCGGGGCCGACAGTGTCGTGCTCGTCGGCGGGCGGCGAGGACCAGCGGCAGGAGCCGAAGGTGACGCGCACGCCGTCGGAGGGGACGGCGGGGGTGCGGATCGTGCTGGGGGGAAAGCCGGAGTCCTCGAGCGGCCAGACGCGGCGGCCGTCGAGCAGCACCTCGTACGCGGTCGACGAACCGGGGGCGAGGCCGGTCACCGGGATCAGCGCGTAGTGGTGGCCCTCGATCTGGAACGTACGGATCGAGCCGCCGCCTCCCTCCGCGCACCGCACCTCGGCCGTGCACGGACGGTCCGCCTCGACCCAGATGGTCGCGGAATCGCCCGATTGCCAGTCGACGTACCGCAGAAGCGGTCCCAGTCGAAGCCCGGCTGCCATAGGCCTGTCCTCCTCCGTCGCCCCGTACGGTACGGAACGACGGGGGAGGGTAGCGCGGTTCCAGCTCGGCGACTGTTCGACGGGCCGGGTTCGTCAGCCGCTCAGCAGCCGCTCAGTAGTCGCTCGGCGGCCGCCCAGCTTTCGCTCGACGGCTGCTCGGCGGCCGTTCAGCAGCCGTTCAGGACGGACTGGAGGGCGGACTTCTCGGCCGAGTCCACCGAGAGGTTCCAGTGGTGCTTCACGTGCACCCACATCCGGGCGTACGTGCAGTTGTAGGAGCTGCGCGGCGGGAGCCATTCGGCCGGGTCCTTGTCGCCCTTGGCCTGGTTGACGTTGTCGGTGACGGCGATGAGCTGCGGGCGGGTCAGGTCGTTGGCGAAGGCCTGCCGCGAGGAGGTGGACCAGGAGCCGGCGCCGGAACGCCAGGCCTCGGCGAGCGGGATGACGTGGTCGATGTCGACGTCGGACGCGGCGGTCCAGGTGGCGCCGTCGTACGGGGAGTACCAGCTGCCGCTGACGGCGGCACAGCTGGAGTCCTGCTGGACGTTCGTACCGTCGCGCTTGAGGACGACCTCGCGGGTGTTGCAGGAGCCCGACTGGGTGATCCAGTGCGGGAACTTGTCGCGGCTGTAGCCGGTGGAGGAACCTTCCGCCTTCACCGTGAGCTGGCCGAGGTAGGTGCGGGCGGTGGCGGCGCTGATCGGGGTGGGCGGGGCGGCGCTGGCGGCCGGCGCGGTGAGGAGGGTGGTGGCGGAGGCGAGTGCGGCAAGAGCGGCCGTATACGCCAGTCGACGCGCGTAGACACGTGACATGCGAACTCCCGTGGGGGTGGAGGCTGTTGGTGGTGCGAGCCCTGCGGCAGGGCCCGCGCCATCGTGGCGGCGCCAGGTTTCGTGGGGATGGGCACCAGGTAACAGGGTGACGACATGAGCACGTCACATCAAGGTTTCGGACGGTCTTTCTGACACCCCGACAATTCGGGCCGACCGGCATAAGGTTGGCCTGTGCTGCTGCCGGTCAATGTCGCCTTCGGAGTCGTCCTGGCCGTGCTGCTGGCGGCCGCGGCCACCGTCGCCGCCCTCGCACACCTGGGCCCGTCCCGTTCCCGCGAGATCGCCGTCGCGGGCGTGCGCGCCGCGGTCCAGCTCGCCGCGGTCTCGCTCGTCATCGGCTGGGCGGTCCGTTCCGCCTGGCTGCTGCTCGCGTTCCTGCTCGTGATGTACGCCGTCGCCGTACGCACCGCCGGGCGCCGCATCACCCCCAACGGCACCTGGTGGCGCACCGCCCTCCCGATCGGCGCGGGCGTCGCCCCCGTCGTCGGCACGCTGCTGCTCACCGGGCTCGTACCGGTCGAGGGCATCGCGCTCATCCCGGTCACCGGGATCCTCATCGGCGGAGCGCTCACCGCGACGGTCCTCGGCGGCCGGCGGGCGCTCGACGAGCTCGCGACGCGGCACGGGGAGGTGGAGGCCGGGATGGCGCTCGGGCTGCCGGAGCGCGAGGCCCGGATGGAGGTGGCCCGCGACGCGGCGTCCGACGCGCTGCTGCCGGGGCTCGATCAGACGCGGACTGTGGGGCTGGTCACACTTCCCGGCGCGTTCGTGGGGATGCTGCTGGGCGGCGCGTCACCGCTGGAGGCGGGGGCGGTGCAGCTGTTCGTGCTGGTGGGGCTGATGGCGGTGCAGGTGGTGGCGGTCGCGCTGGTGCTGGAGCTGGTGGCGCGGGGGCTCGTCCACAGGGAGGAACCGCAGGCTGCGCCACCGGGTACCCTGGGCGGAGCAGAAGGGGAGTAGCTCTTCGCCGGACCGTCGACATACTGCCGAGCTCGCCTCGGCCGGCGCCCGGAGGCGACCGCGTTCGCGTGGTCCGCCAGCGAGACCTTCGGCCAGCAGTGACCATGACCATTCATGGCCCTGCCGCGCCGAAGCGACCCCTGAAACGGTGATGTTGACGGAATCGGTCAGGTCTCTCGGTGCGGCGGTGCCCCACCGATTGAGGAACCACCCGTGCTGAGCTTCACGATCATGGCGATCACCTTCGGCGTCGTCTTTCTCGCCGAACTCCCCGACAAGACCGCCCTCGCCGGGCTGATGCTCGGTACGCGCTACCGGGCGTCGTACGTCTTCGCCGGAGTCGCGGCCGCCTTCGCCGTCCATGTGGCACTCGCCATCGCGGCCGGCAGCGTGCTGACCCTGCTCCCGCACCGGCTGGTGCAGGCGGTCGTGGGCGTCCTGTTCCTCGCCGGCGCGGTGATGCTGCTGCTGAAGAAGGACGACGGGGACGACGAGACGATCAAGGCCCCCGCCGACCAGTCCTTCTGGAAGGTCTCCGGCGCGGGCTTCATGCTCATCCTCGTCGCGGAGTTCGGCGACCTCACCCAGATCATGACCGCGAACCTGGCCGCCCGTTACGACAACCCGCTGTCGGTGGGGCTGGGTGCGGTGCTGGCGCTGTGGGCGGTGGCGGGCCTGGGCATCGTGGGCGGGCGGACGCTGATGAAGTACGTGCCGCTGAAGCTGATCACGAAGGTGGCGGCGGGGCTGATGCTGGCGCTGGCGGGGTTCAGCCTGTACGAGGCGATCGTGGGCTGACCTGTACGAGGCGATCGCGGGCTGACCGGGGGCCCGTGGGCCGGGGCGGGCCCCGCGTGACGGGGCGCGCCGGGCTGACGGGCGGGCGCGCCGAGGCGTGCCGGGACCGGGCTTCCCCTCGGCGCGCGTGATCGGGCCGGAACTGGTCTGCTGGATTGCGGGGCTCTCGCGCCCGATCCAGGGGAGATCCAGATGAGTGCATGCCGAGTCGCGCAGGTCACGGCCCCAGGCCGGTCGTTCGAGATCGTCGAGCGTGAGGTACCGCGGCCGGGCCCGGGTCATGTGCGGGTGGCCGTGGACGCCTGCGGGATCTGTCACAGCGACGCCGTCTTCGTCGACGCCGTGCTTCCGGGCGTACGGTTTCCGCTGGTTCCCGGGCACGAGATCGCCGGGCGGATCGAGGAGCTCGGCGAGGGGACGCAGAGCCGGGGCTGGCAGGTCGGTGACCGGGTGGCCGTGGGCTGGTTCGGCGGCAGCTGCGGCCACTGCACGGCCTGCCGCCAGGGCGACTTCATCGTCTGCGCGAACCTGAAGGTCCCCGGATGGTCCTACGACGGCGGCTTCGCCGAGGTGATGATCGCCCCGGTGGACGCCCTGGCCCGGATCCCCGACGGGCTGGCCGCGACGGACGCCGGCCCCATGGCCTGCGCCGGTGTGACCATGTACAACGGGCTGCGGCGCAGCTCGGGCCGGCCGGGTGAGCTGGTCGCCGTACTCGGCATCGGCGGCCTCGGTCACCTGGGGGTGCGGTACGCCGTCGCGATGGGCTTCGAGACCGTGGCCATCGCCCGCGGAGCCGCCAAGGCCGACTTCGCCAAGCAGCTCGGCGCGCACCACTACATCGACAGCACGGCGGACACCCCCGTCGCGGACGCGCTGCAGGCCCTCGGCGGGGCCAAGGTCGTGATGGCCACCGCCGGCAGCTCGGACGCGATCGCGGCGACCGTCGACGGGCTGTCCCACCGCGGTGAGCTGGTGGTCATCGGCGCGACCTTGGAGCCGATGGACATCAGTCCGGTCCAGCTGCTCATGCAGGGCCGGGTCGTGCGCGGCCATCCGTCCGGCACCGCCCAGGACGTGCAGGAGACCATGGCGTTCAGCGCTCTGCACGGGATCCGCCCGATGGCCGAGATCATGCCGCTGGACCAGGCCGACGAGGCGTATCGGAAGATGCTCTCCGGCGCCGCGCGTTTCCGTATGGTGCTCACCCCCGGCTGACGCGCCGCGCCCTACGGCTGTGCCCCGCCCTACGGCCGTGCCGCGGCCGACCGCTCCCTTCGACCCTCTCGATCGAGGCGAACCCGATCCATGACCACATCACGAGACCTGATGATCATCGCCATGGACGCGGCGCCCGGCCGCGCCGTGGAACAGGGGGATCTGTCGCTCGCTCTCGCGGGAGCCGAGCTGCTCGACCTCCTCGACGCGGGGGCCGTGACCCTGGCCGGCAAGCGCATCGTGCCGGGCTACCGCCCGACCACGGCCGATCCGCTGCTGGACCAGGCCGCGTCGTCGCTCGTCCGCGAAGCGCCGTACGAGTCGCTCGACGACTGGCTGTGGCGCAGGGGCCGTGGTCTGTCCGCGGCCTATCTGGCCGCCCTCGAAGCGGAAGGGCAGGTCGGTCGGCAACACCGCCGCGGGATGTCCTTCGGGAAGGGCCGGCCCGTGCCGGCCGATTCGCCGGAGCACCGTGCGGCGGCGGACCGCCTGGCCTCGGACGAGCCCAGGCTGGCCGCGCTCGCGTCGGCCGTCGGGATTCGTGGGGAGGCCGGGGAGGTCTCCGTCGACGCGCCGGGCGTGGACGACGACGCCGTGGACACCGTGCTCGCCGCCGTTCACGACGCGCTGCTGCAGCTGGCGGCCGTACGGCAGCGGCGTGCCGTCGAGCAGGCCGCCTTCGACAACATCTGGCGGGGCGACTGACGCAGGGCCTCGATGCGCCGGGGCTGGGCTCAGGCCGCCGCGTGCAGGCGTATCGCGCCGTCCGCCGTCGACTCCACCCGCAGGGCCGTCAGGTCCGGTACGTGGACGTCCGGTGCGAAGGCGGCCGCGCGCGGGCCGACGCCGACCACGGGCATGCCGGCGGCGCGGGCGGCCGTGATGCCCGCCTCGGAGTCCTCGAAGGCCACGCAGTCGGCGGGGGCGAAGCCCAGTTCGGCCGCGCCCTTGAGGAAGCCCTCCGGGTCCGGCTTGCTGGCGCCGACGCGTTCGGCGGTGACCCGTACGGACGGCATGGGCAGCCCGGCGGCGCGCATCCTGGCCGTGGCGAGGGCCTCGTCGGCCGAGGTGACCAGGGCGTGGGGGAGGCCGGCGATGGCGGCCATGAAGGTGGGGGCGCCCGGGACCGGGACGACGCCGTCCAGGTCGGCGGTCTCCTGGGCGAGGAGCAGCCGGTTCTCGGCGTGGTTCTCCTCCATCGGGCGTTCCGGCAGCAGGACGGCCATCGTGGCGTAGCCCTGCCGGCCGTGGACGACCTTCAGCGTCTCGTCCGGGTCGAGGCCGTGGCCGACCGCCCACTGCCGCCAGACGCGCTCCACGACGGCGTCCGAGTTGACGAGGGTGCCGTCCATGTCGAGGAGGAGGGCGCGCGCGGTCACCGGCATCGGCGTACTCCAAAGGCGAGGAGACAGAGACAAGAGGTCCCCGCGCGCCGGTCAGGGGGTGCACGCGGGGACCACTTTGTTTTTGTGCGATACAAAACCTACCAGCTCTGCCGCCTGCCCCGTAATCGGATGCGATCAGTACCTGCGGTACACGCGTTCAGTGCCCCTTGCCGCCGCGGCCGCCGCCGGGGTGGTCGTCCGGCTCCTCCGTGTCCGACTCCAGCGCGAGGCGCGTGTCCGGGCCGTAGACGCCCTCCGGGTCCCCGTCGATGCCCCGGTACGCCTGGTACAGCGCCACGGCGTACTCGACGTCCTCGTCGTAGTAGCCGTGCGACGGGCCGTCGTAGGCCCCGATGTCCTCCAGCCGCCGCTGGAGCTCCTCGACCTCCGGGCCGCTGTCGCCGGGGCGCAGTGTGCCCGGGGCGGGATCGGCCGGGGCGGGGGCCACCGTGCCCGTGGCGCGGGTCGTGACCGAGGGGCGCGGCGCGGCCGGGGTGCCCGACGCCGCAGAGGAGGCCTTCGGGGCGGCCGCGGCGGACGTCGACGCGGAAGCGGACGCCGAGGCGGACGGTGACGCGTCGCCCTTCGACGCCGAGGCCGAGGGCGATGCCGAGGCGGACGGCGCCGCGTCCGGCGCGAAGCTCAGGAACGGCTCCGTCGCCTCGACGTCGGGCAGCGCCCGCTCCTGCTCCTCGTCGCCCGTCAGCAGGCCCCCGGCGTACGCCGCCGTCCCGAGCACCGCCACCACCGCCACGGCGGCGATCAGCGCCCCACCGCCACTGCCGCCGCCCCGTCGCCTCCGTCGGCGGGCCGCCTCCGGGACCGGAGCCAGCTCCACGGGTGCGGCGTCCTGCTGCGGAACGGGCGCGGCGTCCTGCTGCGGAACGGGCGCGGGGGCCTGCGGCGGAAGGGGCGCGGCGGCCTGCCGCGGGAAGACCTCCGTCGGGGCCGTGTACGGCTCGTCCTCCGGTGGCGTCGGCAGCGTCACATACGGCCGCACCCGCAGGGGGAAGTCCCCGCACGCGCACGTCTCCGCCGGCGCTGTACCGCATTCAGGACAGGTTTGTCCCGTCATCGTGGATCCCCTCCGCTCGGGCTCCAGCGATTATGCAGGCCGCACACCGGCGGTCCAGGGCGGCGTCCGCCGCTTCGGCAGGCCATAACGGGACACAGCGGCCACGATGGGAGTACCGCGACGTACCGAGGAGTATCCATGGCGCAGGATGTGAGCAGCCAGGCCGTGAACCCCGGCCCGATACCCGGCCCCGGCGCGGGACAGACCCGCCGGACCGTCCTCGTCGCGATCGGCGCACTGCTGCTCGGCATGCTGCTCGCGGCGCTCGACCAGACCATCGTCTCCACCGCCCTGCCGACGATCGTCAGCGAACTCGGCGGCATGGACCATCTGTCCTGGGTGGTCACCGCCTACCTGCTGGCCTCCACCGCCGCGACGCCCCTCTGGGGCAAACTCGGCGACCAGTACGGCCGCAAGAAGCTCTTCCAGGCCGCCATCGTCATCTTCCTCATCGGCTCGGCCCTGTGCGGCATGGCGCAGGACATGACCCAGCTCATCGCCTTCCGCGCGCTCCAGGGCCTCGGCGGCGGCGGCCTGATGGTGCTGTCCATGGCGATCGTCGGCGACATCGTCACACCACGAGAACGCGGCAAGTACCAGGGCCTGTTCGGCGCGGTCTTCGGCGCCACCAGTGTCCTCGGGCCGCTCCTCGGCGGGCTGTTCACCGAGCACCTCTCCTGGCGCTGGGTCTTCTACATCAACATCCCCATCGGCATCGTCGCCCTCTTCGTCATCGCCGCAGTCCTGCACATCCCGGCCCGCGCCACCCGGCGCACCATCGACTATCTCGGTACGTTCCTGATCGCGTCCGTCGCCACCTGCCTGGTCCTCGTCGCCTCCCTCGGCGGCACCACCTGGGCCTGGGACTCGCCGCAGATCATCGGCCTCGCCGTCCTCGCGGCCGTACTCCTCGTCGCGTTCGTGTACGTGGAGAGGCGCGCGGCCGAGCCCGTACTGCCCCTCAAGCTCTTCCGGATCCGCACCTTCACGCTCGTCTCCGTCATCAGCTTCGTCGTCGGCTTCGCCATGTTCGGCGCGATGACCTACCTGCCCACGTTCCTCCAGGTCGTCCAGGGCGTCAGCCCCACCCTGTCCGGCGTGCACATGCTGCCCATGGTGCTCGGGCTGCTGATCACCTCCACCGCCTCCGGCCAGATCGTCAGCCGCACCGGACGCTGGAAGGTCTTCCCCATCCTCGGCACCGGCATCACCGCGATCGGGCTGCTGCTCCTGCACCAGCTGACGGAGTCCACCGGTGTCTGGGAGACGAGCGCGTACTTCTTCGTCTTCGGCGCCGGACTCGGCCTGGTCATGCAGGTACTGGTGCTGGTCGTGCAGAACGCCGTCAGTTACGCCGACCTCGGCGTCGCCACCTCCGGCGCCACCTTCTTCCGCTCCATCGGCGCGTCGTTCGGCGTCGCCGTCTTCGGCACGCTCTTCAACAGCGGGCTGGAGAACAAGCTCACCACCGCGCTCGCCGGGCAGCAGGTCCCGCCCGGCGCCGGTCCCGCCGAGCTCGCCGCCGACCCCCGCGCCATCGCCGAACTCCCGCCCGCGCTGCGGCCGTCCGTCGTGCACGCGTACTCGACCGCGATCACCGACGTCTTCCTGTACGCGGCCCCCGTCGTCGTCGTCGCCTTCGTCGTCGCCTGGTACCTCAGGGAGGACAAACTGCGCGGCTCGGTCACCGCGCCCGAGGCCAGCGAGACGTTCGCCTCCAACCCCGTCGAGCGCTCCTCGTACGACGAGTGCGCCCGCGCCCTGTCGGTGCTCGGCTCGCGCGAGGGCCGCAAGGCGATCTACACCAGGATCACCCACAAGGCCGGGCTCGATCTGGTCCCGGCCGCGAGCTGGCTGCTCCTGCGCATCAGACGGCACGGCACCGTCGAACCGTCCCGGCTCGCCGACGCCACCCCCGTACCGCTGAAGGTGATCACAGAGGCGTCCCGGCAGGTCGAGGAGCAGGGGCTGGCCCGGCGCGAGGGGCTGGCACTGATCCTCACCGACAAGGGTGTCGAGGCGGCGGCGAAGCTGGCGGCCGCGCGGGAGGAGTCGCTCGCCGAACTGCTCGGGGACTGGTGGGGCCCGGACCGACCCACGGACCTGGTGCAGCTCGTGAAGGAGCTCACCGCCGAACTGGGCGGCTCCGACGGCGAACGCCCGTACGCCGGCGCACCGCACCGCGATCACGAGGCGTGGCACCGGCGCTGAGGGGGCGACAGGCCCGAACGTAAAGTGTGGGCCATGTCGGAGGACCCACCCCTGATCCAGAGTTTGCGTACGGCCGTCGCTGCGGCGCCCGGTGACGTACCGCTGCGGCTGCACCTCGCGGAGATGCTGCTGACCGCGGGCCGTCACGACGCGGCCGTCGCGGAGGTGGCCGTCGCGCTCCAGCACGCGCCCGGCGACGCGCAGGCACGCGAACTGATGGCCCGCGCGATGGGAATGCCCGCACAGGTGCCCGCGCAGCAGGCGCCTGTCGTACCCGCGCAGCAGTCACCTGCGTCGCCCGCGCAGCAGCCGTCTGCGCCGCAGTCCCCCGCGCAGCAGCCGCAGAGTGCGCAACCCGCCGCCGAGGCACCGCGGTCCCGCGTCGGCTTCGACTGGAAGGCCGCCGAGGACCAGGTCGGCGACTCGGTGCCGCCCCGGTTCGTCGAGAGCCCGCTCACCGTCGACGGCAGCGGCGACCCGGGCGGGGCCTCCGCCTTCGACGTGGACGCGCCCGGCGGCGTACGCCTGGCGGACGTCGGCGGCATGCGGGAGGTCAAGGAGCGTCTGGAGGCCGCCTTCCTCGCCCCGATGCGCAATCCCGAACTGCGCAGGCTGTACGGCAAGAGCCTGCGCGGCGGACTCCTCCTGTACGGCCCTCCCGGCTGCGGAAAGACCTTCATCGCCCGCGCCGTGGCGGGCGAACTCGGTGCCAATTTCCTGTCGGTGTCCCTCAACGACGTACTCGACATGTGGATCGGCAACTCCGAACGCAACATGCACGAGGTCTTCGCCACCGCCCGCCGCCAGGCCCCCTGCGTGGTCTTCCTCGACGAGCTGGACGCACTCGGCGGCAAGCGCAGCCGCACCCAGAACAGCGGCATGCGCAACACGGTCAACCAGCTGCTGACCGAGCTGGACGGCATCGGAGCGGAGGCCAACGAGGGCGTCTTCGTCCTCGCCGCCACCAACCTCCCCTGGGACGTGGACATCGCCCTGCGCCGCCCCGGCCGCCTGGACCGCACCCTCCTCGTACTGCCGCCCGACACCCCCGCCCGCGAGGCGATCCTCCGCTACCACCTGCGCGACCGCCCCATCGAGAACGTCGACGTGGCCAAGCTGGCCAAGGCCACCGACGGCCTCTCCGGAGCCGACCTCGCCCACCTGTGCGAGTCCGCGGCCGAGACGGCACTGCTCGACTCCGCGCGCACCGGCACCGTCCGCATGATCGGCATGTCCGACCTGCTCGACGCGGCCAAGACCGTCATCCCCTCCACCGAGCCGTGGTTCGCGGCAGCGCGCAACGTGGCCATGTTCGCCAACGAGGGCGGGATGTACGACGACCTGCTCACCTACCTGAGGAAGAGACGCAAGCTGTGACGACCCCGCACCCGGCCGTCGAACAGGCCGACGCGCTCATCGACATGAAGCGCTACGAGCAGGCGGAGGCCCTGCTGGCCCGCCGCCTCGCCGAGGACCCCGACGATGTCCGCGCCTGGGTGAAGCTCTGCCGCTGCCACATGGGCGCCAAGAACGGTGAGCAGGCGGTCGCCGCCATCACCGAGGCGCTCAAGCGCGACCCCGAGGACGTCAGCGCGCTCTACATGCAGGCGTACGCGCTGCGCCGCGCGGACCACCTGGACCGGGCGGAGGCCTGGCAGAAGGCGCAGGACTCCCTGCTGGAGGCGCTCCGGCTCGACCCGGACAACAGTGCGGTGCGTGCGCTGCTCGCCGAGCTCCTGGCGTACTACCCCACGCGCCGTTTCGAGGCCTTCCAGCTCGCCAAGGAGGCCGTGCGGCTGGACCCGCAGGACGTACGGGCGTACGAGGCGCTGTGGCTGGCAGCCGCCGCCATCGAGGACGTCGAGACGTACAAGTGGGCGCTGCGGGAGGTCCTCCGCATCGACCCCACCAACGCGATCGCGCTGGTGCTGGTGAGCGAGCAGGAGGCCAGCAAGCCGGGCACCTCGGCCAAGCAGGCCGCGGACATATACGCCGACGCGCTCGCCGTCGTCCCCGACAGCCCCGGGCTGCGGAGCGATCTCGACCACGCCGGCTACCGGATGCTGCGCGGCATCCGCTGGCTGGCACTCCTGTGCGTGGCGGCCGCGGGGGCCATGCTCGACATCTTCCCGCAGGCCGGCGAGACGGCCCGGGACCTGCCGGTGCCGCTCGGCAACCGGCTCTGGACCCTCGTGCCCATGGCCGCGATCTGGGGCTTCGGCGCGTGGCGCCGCTATCGCAGGTTGCGCACCGGCGTCCGGCTGAGCGTGCGGTCCGTGGCACGCCGGTGGCGCTGGGCCCGCGTCGTGCTCGCGCAGGCGGCTTGGGCGATGCTCTGCGCCCTGCTGATCTCGCAGGTGCCGTGGACGGAGCGGACAGTGCCGCAGATCTTGTTCTGGGCGGGGATCGTGCCCACGCTGGCGACGGTCTGGTTCGACCGGAGGAAGACCGACTGAGGCGACCCGAAGAGTCCTGGAGCGGCCTGAAGCAGGCCGAGGCGGGTTGGAGCGGCCTGAAGCGGCCCTCTCAGCGGGGGAGATCCTTGCCGTACCAGATGTCCATGTACGGACCCTCGCAGTACGCCGGGATCTCCGCGTAGCCGCCGCGCGTGTAGAGCGTGCGCGCCTCGACGAGGTCCAGCCTGGTGTTGAGGACCATCCGCTCGGAACCCAGGCCGACGGCCGCGTCCTCCAGCGCGCCCAGCAGCGCCGCCCCGCCGCCCGTGCCGCGGAACCCGGGCCGTACGTACACCCGCGTCAGCTCGGCGGTCACCGCGTCGAGCATCAGGACCCCGCCGCAGGATCCGGCCTCGCCGCCGTACCGCCCGACGACGAACTCGCCGGTGGGGGCGGCGAGTCGCTCCGCCCCGTCACCGTCGAGCCCGTCGTCGATCTCCGCCGTGGTCGCGGGCCGCTTCCAGTAGCGGCTCGCGACCTCGTCGTAGTAGTCCCGCCGAAGGGCGGTGGCGGCGGGGGTGTCGACGTGCTCCGGGCGTATCACCCAGTTCGTCATCAGCCGTGCTTCAGCTCTGCTTCGGCGCTGCCTGCTGTACGACCTCGAAGGACCAGGCCTCCGACCCGGTGGCGGCGGGCTTGGGGCGCTCGCCGCCACCGCCCTGGCCCTGGTGGGCGGCCTTCATCGGGCCCTCCATCCAGGCGTTGAAGGACTCCTCGTCGCGCCAGCGCGTGTAGACGAGGTACTGGTCGGTGCCCTCGACGGGACGCAGCAGCTCGAACCACTCGAAGCCGTCGGAGGACTCGACGGACCCCGCGCGGGCGGCGAACCGCTGCTCGAGCACGTCGCGCTGGTCGGCGGGGACGGTCAGTACATTGATCTTCACGTAGCTCATGGGGGCAGGATATGTGCCGACACCCGGAGTTGGCCGGGCCGGGCGGGGCGCGCCGGGCGGGGACTCGCCGGTCGGTCGCGGACGTGCCGATCGGTCGCGGACGTGCCGGTCAGTCGCGGACGCGGGCCAGCAGGAAGCCGTCGTACCCCCGGACCCCCACCGTCTGCACCGCCGTCGCGCTGAGCCTCGGGTTCCGGCCGATCTGTTCGACCATGCGGCGCGTCGCGCGGACCGCCGTGTCCTCGCTCGTCGCGTCGGCGACGGCGCCCTGGCGCGCCACGTTGTCGACGATGATGAGGCTGCCGGGGCGGGACAGCTTCACCGCCCACTCCACGTACTCCGGGTTGTTCCCCTTGTCGGCGTCGATGAAGAAGAGGTCGAACGGGCCCGCCCCCTCCGCCTCCAGCACCGCCAGGGAGTCCAGCGCCGCGCCCACCCGGACCTCGACGAGCTTGTCGAGGCCGGCGTGGGCGAGGTTGGCGCGGGCCACGACCGCGTGGTGCTCCCGGTACTCCAGCGAGACGAGCCGGCCGTCGGCGGGCAGGGCGCGGGCCAGCCAGATCGTGCTGTACGCGCCGAGGGTGCCGATCTCCAGGATCTTCCGGGCGCCCTGGGAGAGGGCGAGCAGGTGCAGCAGCTTGCCCTGGTTGGCGGCGACGGCGATCTGCGGCAGCCCGGCGGCGTCACTCGCGGCGAGCGCGGCGCTCAGGGCCTCGTCCTCGGGTGCGAGGTGCTCGGTGAAGAAGGCGTCTACAGCGGTCCATTGATCATTCGATGACATGCCCGAAACGTACCGCGTGCTTGCGGCTCCGGCGCCACAGAATTCCCGCCGTCACCACCACGACCACTCCGCCCACCGTGAGCAGCCACACCGGCATCCCGCCCACCAGGAGGATCTCGTCCCGCCATTCCACCTGCCGGTACGGCGTGTCGGCGGCGGCTGCCAGCAGTTCGTGGTCGCCGTCGATGCGCGACGGCTCCGGGAATTCCTGCTCGAAGGCCGTCAGGAACACCGGCTTGCCCCCGGTCAGCTTCCCCACCGCCGGGCGCGGGTACGTGAGCTCGCCCGCGAACGTGACCTCGGGCTCGTCGCCGCCGATGCGGCTCTTCGGCTCCATGCGGTGCGGCGCGAGGACGTACAGGGTCAGCGACTGCGGGTTCTTCGCGAGCCGCGACAGCCGCATCGGGTAGACGAGACGCTCACTCGCGAACCGGATCCGCAGCGGGTCGAGCGAGCCGCCCAGCACCGTGTTCTCGTCGTCCGGGGCCAGCCGGATGGCCACGTACTCCCACTTCTGGTCGACGTACGGCCGCAGCTCCGGCCCCAGCCGGTCCGGGAACTCGAACCCGTTCTCCTCCAGCCAGTTCCGCAGCGCGTCCGGGTCGGTCGCCGTCAGCCGCGCCACGTCGAAGGCACCGAGGCGCTCCCGCCCGACCACCCCGACGGGCGGCGCGGCCTGCGCACCGTCCCCCGGCGGCGCGGCGCCCGCGCTGCTGCCGTCCCCGGACGAGAACGGCCAGTCGCCGCCGCGCGGCCAGAAGTAGTGCCTGGTGCGCTCCTCCGGCTCGGTGTCGTACGACAGCTCGCGGAAGAGTTCCTCGTCGCCCAGCTCCACCGTCGCCCGGTTCGGCACGGGCATGATCCATGCGGCGCTGGGCGCGTCGCCGTTCACGGTGAAGCGCATGACGATGTCTTCCCTGCGCCCGTCCCAGCTGACGATCGACGTCTCGTGGTCGACCTGGATCCGCGACTTCCCGTCAGGGATCATCGCGCCGCAGCCGCACGCGTACGCCGGTGCGATCAGTGACCCGAGCTGCAGCGCGAACAGCGCGCCCACGACCAGAAGAATCTTGTGTATCCCCCGCATGCCTCTTCGGACGACGGAGCGGACCGATCGGTTCCAGCCACGCGAGCCACGGCCCGAGGGACCGCCTCGTGCGGCGGCCCCTCGGGTGGATCGCCGCGTCCAGCCAGGATCCGCCCCCTGGCGCGGGGCCGCCAGTCGATCAGTGGACTAGCCCACCTGTACGGGTGCGTAGTACAGGACGACCGAGCCGTTCTTGAACGGCCTGGTGCGGAGCAGTTTCAGCTCGGTCCGCCGGTATCCGCCCTTGAACAGCGGAGTGCCCGCTCCCAGCAGCGCCGGGTTGACGATGATCCGGTACTCGTCGATCAGCCCCAGCCGGGTGAAGGTCGTCGCCGCACCGGCGCCGGCGAACAGCGCGATGTCCTGGCCCGGCTGCTGTTTGAGCTGCCCGATCCGCTCGGCGACGTCGCCGCGGATGATGTGGGAGTTGTTCCAGTCGGCGTGGGCGAGGTGGTGCGACACGACGTACTTCGGCAGCCCGTTCACGAGCCTGGCCACCTCGATGTCGAGCTCCGAGGCGTCGGGGCCGGTGGCGGCCGTGGGCCAGTACTCGGCGAGCTTCTGGTAGGCGACGCGGCCGAAGATCATCGCGTCGATGGACCGGAGGGTTTCGAGGATGAACTCGTCGAACTCGCGGTCGGCGAAGTGCCAGTCGATCTCGCCGCTGACGTCCTCGATGAAGCCGTCGAGGGACATGTTGATCTGCAGGAAGAGCTTTCGCATGCGGCGCCTTCCCTCCGATCGGGACTCGACTCGACCCTAAGCGGGAGGTGGCGGCACCGCGAGCGCGCCAGGGGGGGGCGTCGTCAGGTGCCGAGGGCCTCGATGACCTGGCCCACCCGGCAGTCCGGATGGATGGTGCGCCGCGGCTTCGGCGCCGGCTTGGCGACCGCCGTGCCCAGCCACTCCGGGTCACCGAGACGGTGCACCGCCTTCGCCGCGGCCCAGGCGTCGGGTCAGCATGGTGGCGGGAGAGGCTTTGCGCGGCACTCGAACCAGACCGTCTTGCCCGGTGATCCGTTCCGCGACACGCCCCATTTGTGGACCATCGCGTCCACCAGCGCCAGACCGCGCCCTGTCTCTTCGTCGGGCGACAGGACCCGCAGGCGCGGCAGGGCGGGGGAGTCGTCCCTGACCTCCACGCGTACCCCCGTCGGGCCCCGCTCGATGAGCAGGGAGCAGCGGCGGTCCGGGACGTGGACGTGGACGTTGGTGAGGAGCTCGGTGAGGGCGAGGGAGGCGGCGTCGGCCAGGTCCGGCATGTCCCACTGGGTGAGGTAGTGGCGGAGGATGCGCCGCACGTGGCGGGCGGAGTGGTCTCCGACTGCGAAGCGCATGGCGTATTGGGTGGCGGGTGCGACGTCCTCGGTGTCTTCGTTCACGCTACGAGCGTGCGGCCGGGCGGCTACTCTCGGCTACGGAACGAATACAACCCGTCCCGCAGTGGACGGAGTTGCACGTACGAGGGGGTACCGCGTGACCCATATCAACGTCCTCGACCCGAGCGCCTCGCCGCTCGACTACTACGGCTACGAGCTCCGTCGCTACCGCGAAGCGGCCGGACTCACCCAGAAGCAGCTGGGCGCCATCATCAACTACACGGGATCGCTGGTCGGCCAGATCGAGACGGCCCGGAAACTGCCGACGGAGGCGTTCAGCGAGCGGGCGGACGCGGCGCTGGGGACGGGCGGGCTGCTGACCCGGCTGCTGGGTCTTGTGCTGCGCAGCCAGCTGCCCGCGTGGTTCCAACAGGTGGCGGAGTTGGAGGCGCGCGCGACGGAGATCTGCACGTTCCACACGCACATGGTGCACGGGCTGTTGCAGACGGAGGCGTACGCACGTGCCGTGCTCGGCGCCAGGGGCCAGAGCAAGCTCGACGACCGTACGACGGTCCGGCTAGGGCGGCAGCGGATCCTCAAGAAGGACGAGCCGCCGGTGCTCTGGGCGATCCTCGGGGAGGCTGCGCTGCGCCAGGAGGTCGGCGGCCCGGAGGTCATGCGGGCGCAACTGGCCCATCTGTTGTCGTACGAGGACGACCGCCTGGTGAACATCCAGGTGCTGCCGTTCGCGGTCGGAGTCCATGCCGGGCTGCAAGGCTCGTTCAACCTCTACCGCTTCGCGAGCGACCCGTCCATCGTCTACACCGAGGGTTATGGGCAAGGGCATCCGACGGCCAACCCGGACACCGTCAAGAGCTGCTCGCTCGATTACGCTCACCTCCAGGCCGCCGCCCTGTCCATCAAGGACTCGGCCGCGCTGATCCTGCGCACGATGGAGGAATGCTATGCAGAGCAGCAACTCTCACCTGACGGGCGCCCGTTGGCGTAAGTCCAGCTACAGCGGGCCTGACGGCGGCGACTGCGTCGAGTGCGCCGCCCTCGGCGGTGCCGCCTGGCGCAAGTCGAGCTACAGCGGCGACCAGGGCGGCTCCTGCGTCGAGATCGCCGAGGCCGCCCACCTCGTCGCCGTCCGCGACTCCAAGGTCCCCGACGGGCCCCACCTCAGCCTCGCCCCGGGCGCCTTCGCGGACTTCGTGTCGGCGGCCGCGCGCGGCGGCTTCGGCGCCGGCTGAGGAACGGCTTCGGGCTCAGCAGGCCGCGCAGTAACGGGCGAGGGTCAGGGCTTGCCGATGTCCACGGCCCACACCCCGGTGCCGTCGTACGCCTCCGGTGTCGCCGTCAATACCTGGCCCTCGACCGCGCTGGAGACGGCGGCGTAGACCGCGTGCGCGTACGGCCACTCGACGCCGGCGGCGACCACGTCCTCGACGGTCGAGGCCCCTGCGAAGTCGAGGGGCAGGAACTCCAGGCCGGGTAGTGCTCCCACGTGGGCGGCGACGCCTGCCAGCTCCAGACCCGCGGCTACCAGGCAGAGTGACGGGACGTGGGCACGCCGTGCCGGATCGTCGACTTCGACGACGACGATTCGGGACAGCATTCGATGACCGCGGCACAGTGCGATGACCGCGGTGTGGTCAAGGATGATCACCTGCGGCTGCCCACCTGCCTGGTCAGGATTGCCTCGCGCCACTCTTCTCCCTCGCGCAGATCGCTCTCGCTGAGGTCCACGCCGAAGTTGGCCCGTACGTAGGCGATCGCTTTGGCGGTGCGCTCGGCGCGCTCGTCCGCCGTTGGCGTCGCTGTGATCATCCGCTCGATGTAGGCGCGGGTGCTGAGACCTCGCTCCTCGGCGAGGGCGCGGACGCGGTCACGTACTTCTTCGGTGATCTTTATGGTGGTGTCAGCCATGCGCGAAGAATACAACAGAATACCGTTGTGGGCTCCCCTTCCGGCGCGCGACGGGAGGCGGGGGCGGGGCGTAGGGGGGATCGGGCTCTCCAGGGAGCGAAGGGCATGCGCCACGTACTGCGTGATGAAGCGAGCGGGCCATAGTGCCCATACTCTCCTCGGTCTCGCGGACGAGGTCGTCGGGATGGAGACGGGCTTTGAGGTGCGCCTGTGCCCCGGCGATCGCGATCGCCGGGGCACAGGGCCTGAGGCGGGGTCTCAGCTCAGGTGGTGTAACGGTTGACGAAGGTTGTTCTGGCGTAGTCCCAGAAGTCGCTCCAGCTGACCTTGATGGGTTCGAAGGTGCCGTCGGATTTGGCAAGCCAGGTGAACATCTTCACCGTGCCGTTGCTGTACCTGTACATGGCGCCGAGATCGTCGTTTCCATCGCCGTTGTAGTCACCAGGGACCATCTGCATGGATTGGTAGGTGATGGTTCCGGCTCCCACGCTCCAGGCTTCCTTGGGCGGGGCGAAGGTGCTGTTCCCTGTACTGAGGCTGATGTAGGTATGGATCTTGTCGCTGCCGTCGGGGTAGTCGAACCAGGTGGCGATGTCGTCCTTGCCGTCGCCGTTGAAGTCGCCGGCGTGGACGTGGGTACGGTTCCAGTCGCCCCAGGCGTCGTGGGTCCAAGCCACGATGGGGTGCGCGAAGCCGCCGGTGGGCTGGGCCTGGAAGGTCCACAGTTTGACGGCGCCGGCAGCGTAGTCGTAGAGCACGCCGACATCGTCGCGACCATCTCCGTTGAAGTCACCCGTGGTGATCTTGCTCAGGTTGCGGGTCCACGTGCCTGTGGAGGTCCAGCTGGAGAACGGCTTGTTGAAACCACCTCGGACATCGGCAGTGAACGTGAACAGGGTGTCGGTGCCGTCGGCATAGTCGTACCAGGCGGCGATGTCGTCGCGGCCGTCGCCGTTGAAGTCACCGGCCTGGAGGGTGGAGCGGTTGATGGCTCCCCACCGGTTGCCGGTTGAGGCCCAGGAGGAGAATGGGGCGCTGTAAGTGCCGTTGGACTGGCCGAGGTACGTCCAGAGCTTGTGGCTGTAGTCGTCGTAGTAGTACATGACCGCGACATCGGAGAGCCCGTCGCCGTTGAAGTCGCCGTAGACCTTCTTCGTCTCGTTCTCATCCCACTGGTTGCCGGCTGATTGCCACGCCGTGTAGGGGGCCTTGATGCTGCCGTCGGCCTCGCCCTTCAGCACGTGCAGGGCGTCGCGGTAATTGTCCGTGTCTCCGTAGTCGTACCACTCGACCATGTCGCTGCGGCCATCGCCGTTGACGTCGTTGCGTGTGGCGGATCCGCTGGACCACACGGACTGACCCTTGGCGTTGTAGACGACAAGATTTCCGCGGTCATGGAGCTGGATATAGCCGTCTGCTGTCAGGCCGGGTGTGCTGGTCGTGATGCGGGACTGTCCTGAAGTTTGTGTATGCCCCGGTGTGACCCGTCTGGCATGAGATGTGGTCTCTGCCGGGAAGGATCACAGATGGGCAGCAAGGACG
>NZ_JBEPDM010000038.1:0-76048 GCF_040300305.1 Streptomyces sp. NPDC000410 | reverse complement strand
GAGCCGACGTCCTCTTCGCCATGCTCCGCGACGGCACCTTCTACGACCCCCAACCCGCCCCCACGGGTTGACCAAACCCATAGGGGCACCCCCCCACTGAGGCCTTTCGGAGGCACGTTATGCCCGTGCACAGATCCGGAACGACCCGCTTCGCCGCGGCCGGTGCACTCCTCACCGTCCTGGCCCTCCTCCTGACCCTCCCCGGCGCGGCGGCCACCGCCGCCGACAAACCCCCTCGCGGCTCCGCCCACATGGGCATGGGCGTCGAGGCCCACGACGGCCGGGGCGCCCTGCCGCGCGACACCCGCGTCGCCCAGACCGAAGGCGTCGACGTCTCCAGCCACCAGGGCAACGTCGCCTGGTCGTCGCTCTGGAGCAGCGGCGTGAAGTGGGCCTACGTCAAGGCCACCGAGGGCACGTACTACAAGAACCCCTACTTCGCGCAGCAGTACAACGGCTCGTACAACGTCGGCATGATCCGCGGCGCGTACCACTTCGCCACTCCCGACACCACGAGCGGCGCCACGCAGGCGGACTACTTCGTCAACAACGGCGGCGGCTGGTCCCGCGACGGCAGGACCCTGCCGGGCGCGCTGGACATCGAGTGGAATCCGTACGGCGCCACGTGCTACGGCAAGTCCCAGTCGGCGATGGTCAGCTGGATACGCGACTTCCTGAACCGCTACAAGGCCCGTACCGGCCGCGACGCCGTGATCTACACCGCCACCACCTGGTGGACGCAGTGCACCGGCAACTACGGCGGCTTCGGCGCCTCCAACCCCCTGTGGATAGCGCGCTACAACACCACCCCGGGCACCCTCCCGGCGGGCTGGGCCTACTACACGATGTGGCAGTACACGTCGTCCGGCCCGATCGTGGGCGACCACAACAAGTTCAATGGTGCGCTGGACCGGGTCGTGGCTCTCGCGAACGGCTGACGTGGCAACTGGGGCTCCGCCCCAGCCCCCCGGCTTTCGGGGCACTGCCCCCGAACCCCCGCGCCTCACTCCCCCTGTGCCCTGCGGGCACAGGGGGAGTCCCAGGCGGGCGTGGGGAGGGAGGCCCGGGCCGGGAGTCTCAACGCCCGGCGCGTCCAGGCCACGCCCCCGGCTGCTGGTCCACCTTGAAGCTCGCCCAGACGGTCTTGCCCACAACGTGTTCGCGGACGCAGAAGTCATCGGCGATCTCGCGTACCACCCAGAGGCCGCGGCCGGTGCATTCTCCGGCCGGGACATGGCGGATCTCGGGGTCACCGTCTCCGCTGTCCCTGACCTCGATCCGCATGACGTCGGAGAGCACGCTGAGGGCCACACACATCTCCCGGCCCGGCGGTACGCCATGCAGCAGCGCGTTCGTCGCGAGTTCCGAGACGCAGAGCCGTATGTCGTACTCCCGGCCTCCGAAACCCCATTCCGTCACAGTGGCACCGACGAAGTCGCGGGCAGCGGGGACGGATCTGCGCGATCGCGGGAATCGCTGTTGCCGTGTCAGGGGCACGGTGAATCACCGCCTCGAACCTTGGCTGTACGGTCACCGCAGACCGTATCGCTATTCACGAAAAGCAGCAAGGTTGCCCAGGGGGTAGAGGCGACGGGTGATTCACTTACCGTGTAACGCGGCGAGATCGGGGCGACCAGGACGGCAGTGCAGGAGGAATCCGGTGAGCAGCAGCGAGTGGGTAAGCACCTCGATGCCGTACCTGACGCCGCGCGCGACGGGGCAGACCGATGCGTGGAGCGCCGAGGCCGCCGCCCGAGGCGGTCGTGGAAGACAGCGCATCATCAGCGCCGACGAAACAGCACCGGTGCCGGTGGTGGCGGAGCTGCTCGGGGTTCCGGAGGGCCGCCTCGTCGTCGTCCGCAGGCGGATGATGTACCTCGACGACCAGCCCTGCGAGTTGACCGACACGTACTATCCCGCACACATCGCGCGTGGAACCGCCTTGGCCGGCACCGCCAAGATCCCAGGAGGCGCCGTCACGCTGCTCGCTGAGCTCGGGTACCGCGGGGCACGAGCCCGGGAGGACGTGGTCGCGCGCATGCCGAACGCCGACGAGCGCCAGGCCCTCCAGCTCGGGCTCGATCAGCCCGTGCTGCATCTGACGCGACTGACCCTGGACGAGGCTGATCGCCCACTACAGGTCGACATGATGACCATGCCCGCGCACATGCAGCGCCTGCGCTACGAGATCAGGATCGGATGACGTGCCGATGACCGCCGCGGACGAGTTCGACCGCCGTTCCCTCCACGAGCGGATCGCCGCCGACCTGCGCGACGAAATCATGAGCGGTGACCTGGCACCGGGCGCCAAGCTGCCCTCCACGACGCAGTTGAAGGACCGTTTCGACGCGTCGAACGCCACCGTCCAGAAGGCGCTGCAACTCCTCAAGAGCGAGCGTCTCGTGGTCGGCCGCGCGGGCGCGGCGGTGACGGTACGCGAACACCGGCAGCGAACCATACGGCCCGCCTCGTACATGGCACCGGCTGAGCAGGGCGAACCGTACCGTTGGCTGAGCGAAGCGACCAAAGCCGGAGCCCGAGCGCATATCAGGCTGCTCGATGTGACGGAGGCGACCCCGCCCTCGGATGTCGCTGACGCCCTCGACCTGGCGGCGGGCGGCACCGCGCTGCTCCGCTCGCAGGTGCTCACCATCGACGACCAGCCCGCAGAGTTGGTCATGTCCTACTACCCGCTGGAGATCGCGGTTGGCACCCGTCTGGCGGAGCGTCGCAGGATCCAGGGCGGCACGCCCACGTTTCTCGCCGAACTCGGCCACCCGCCCCGGCTGAGCGTGGACCGGGTCTCCGCCCGCGTTCCGACGCAGGAGCAGTACCAGGCACTCCAACTCCCGGGCAATCTCCCCGTGTTGCGTACATTGCGTGTGGTTTTCACCGACCACGAGCGCCCCGTTGAAGCCACGGTGATGGTCAAGGCGGGTCACCTGTACGAGGTGCAGTACGAGTTCACACCGGAGTGATCGAAGGTCGGTGCCGGGACCTGGACCCCGAGGAGGTCGAGGAGCCGTCCGCGAACGGAGTTCTGACCCAGGTGGTGGCCCGCAGCCGGTTGACGCGACCCTCGCCCCTCCGACCCGCGCCACGCGGTCCCGGTCGAGGCCGAGGGAGGACACGCGGGCGGGCCGGGCCCGGCGAGGTGCCGGGCCCGGCCCGTCAGCCGAAGGGGCCGGTGGGGCCCGCTCGACGGCCCCGCCCGAGGGTTACGCGGCCGCCGCCACCGGGACCTCCGCCGGGGCGAGGGCGATCTCCAGGACCTGGCGGACGTCGGTCACCGGGTGGACCTCCAGCTTCTCCAGGACTTCGGCCGGGACGTCGTCCAGGTCCGCCTCGTTCCGCTTGGGGATCACGACGGTCGTGGTCCCCGCCCGGTGCGCGGCCAGCAGCTTCTGCTTCAGGCCGCCGATCGGCAGCACCCGCCCGGTCAGCGACACCTCACCGGTCATCGCCACATCCGTACGGACCAGCCGGCCCGACAGCAGCGACGCGAGCGCCGTCGTCATCGTGATGCCCGCGCTCGGGCCGTCCTTGGGGACCGCGCCCGCCGGGAAGTGGATGTGCACGCCCCGGTCCTTCAGCCCCGTCACCGGCAGTTCCAGCTCGGCTCCGTGCGAGCGGAGGAAGGAGAGCGCGATCTGCGCGGACTCCTTCATCACGTCGCCGAGCTGGCCGGTCAGGGTCAGCCCCGCCCCGCCCGTCTCCGGGTCGGCCAGCGACGCCTCCACGTACAGCACGTCGCCGCCCGCGCCGGTGACCGCGAGCCCGGTCGCCACGCCGGGCACGGCCGTTCGGCGCTCGGCGGGGTCCTGGGCGGACTCGGGGACGTGGTGGGGGCGCCCGATCAGCCCGCGCAGCTCCCCGTCCGTGACGGTGAACGGCAGTTCCCGCTCGCCCAGTTCGTGCTGGGCCGCGACCTTGCGCAGCAGTCGCGCGATGGCCCGCTCCAGGTTCCGCACGCCCGCCTCGCGGGTGTACTCGCCGGACAGCTTGCGCAGCGCGGACTCGTCGATGGTCACCTCGCCACCGGCCAGGCCGGCCCGCTCCAGCTGGCGCGGGAGCAGGTGGTCGCGGGCGATGACGACCTTCTCGTCCTCGGTGTACCCGTCGAGCCTGACCAGTTCCATCCGGTCGAGCAGTGCCTCCGGGATGGCCTCCAGCACGTTCGCCGTCGCCAGGAAGACGACGTCGGACAGGTCGAGTTCGACCTCCAGGTAGTGGTCGCGGAAGGTGTGGTTCTGCGCCGGGTCCAGCACCTCCAGCAGCGCGGCCGCCGGGTCGCCCCGGAAGTCGGAGCCGACCTTGTCGATCTCGTCGAGCAGGACCACCGGGTTCATGGACCCGGCCTCCTTGATGGCGCGGACGATACGGCCGGGCAGCGCGCCGACGTACGTACGCCGGTGGCCGCGGATCTCCGCCTCGTCCCGTACGCCGCCGAGCGCGACCCGGACGAACTTGCGTCCCATCGCGTGGGCGACGGACTCGCCGAGCGAGGTCTTGCCCACGCCGGGCGGGCCGACGAGCGCGAGGACCGCGCCCCCGCGCCGTCCGCCGACCACGCCGAGGCCCCGGTCGGCGCGGCGCTTGCGCACCGCCAGGTACTCGGTGATCCGTTCCTTCACGTCGTCGAGGCCCGCGTGCTCGGCGTCGAGGGTCGCCTTGGCGCCCTGGATGTCGTACGCGTCCTCCGTGCGTTCGTTCCACGGCAGTTCGAGGACGGTGTCGAGCCAGGTGCGGATCCAGGAGCCCTCGGGGCTCTGGTCGCTGGACCGCTCCAGCTTCTCGACCTCCTTGAGGGCGGCCTCGCGGACCTTCTCGGGGAGGTCGGCGGACTCGACCCTGGCCCGGTAGTCGTCGGTCTCGTCGCCCTCGGACTCGCCGTTCAGCTCGCGCAGCTCCTTGCGTACGGCTTCGAGCTGGCGGCGCAGCAGGAACTCGCGCTGCTGCTTGTCGACGCCCTCCTGGACGTCCTTGGCGATGGACTCGGCGACGTCCTGCTCGGCGAGGTGCTCGCGGAGCTGCTCGGTGGCGAGCCTGAGCCGGGCGACCGGGTCGGCGGTCTCCAGCAGTTCCACCTTCTGGGCGGTGGTCAGGAACGGCGAGTAGCCGGAGTTGTCGGCGAGGGCGGACACGTCGTCGATCTGCTGGACGCGGTCCACGACCTGCCAGGCGCCGCGCTTCTTCAGCCAGTTCGTGGCGAGGGCCTTGTACTCCTTGACGAGGTCGGCGACCTGGCCGGGCAGAGGATCGGGCACGCTCTCCTCGACCCGGGTGCCCTCGACCCACAGGGCCGCGCCGGGACCGGTCGTACCCGCGCCGATCCGCACCCTGCCACGCCCGCGGATGAGCGCGCCGGGGTCGCCGTCGGAGAGCCGGCCGACCTGTTCGACGGTGCCGAGCACACCGGTCGCGGCGTACGTCCCGTCGATCCGCGGCACGAGGAGCACCCTGGGCTTGCCCGGCTCCGCACGGGCGGCGGCCTGGGCGGCCTCGACCGCGGCGCGGACATCGGCGTCGGAGAGGTCGAGCGGTACCACCATTCCGGGCAGCACGACCTCGTCGTCGAGCGGAAGCACCGGCAGGGTGAGGGCGTTGTTGTGGGCCGAGGACTCAGCAGCCATGATCTCCCCTTCAGCAGTCAAGTTGAGCTGTACCGACTCAATGCAGAAGGGTCGCCGGATGTTCCCCCGGGAGTGTTCGCCGTGAGCGATCACGGCGAACACCGCCGACGGGGACACGCGAAGGCCGAGTGGCCTCCCAGAGGAAAACGGGAGGCCACCCGGCCGGTGACGACAGACAGACAGACGACAGACAGACGGGCAGGCGAGCGATGCCCGATCAGGGGCAGCTGGCGATGGTGCTGCGCGCCCGCTGCGGGTTGGAGTGGACGACCTTGCAGGTGTCCATGGCGAGGCCGCCGTCCACGACGCCCCAGCCGGGTCCGGCGCTCAGCACCTTGCCCTCGGGGCCGGTGATGACATCGGCGCCGGGTCCGCCCTGGATCTCGCCGCCGGCCTCGGGGCCGACGGCCTTGGCCTCGATGAGGTCGTTCTCGCTGCCGCCGAGGACGCGGCCGCCGAAGTCGATGGTCCCGGTGTAGATCTTGTCGGCGCCGTCGTTGCCGAACACCTGGCCGCCGCCCCGGGCGTGCGAGCCGGGCGCGCCGAAGACGCTGCCGACGGTGATCTTGTCCTCGCCCTGGTCGCCGTAGACCGTGGCCTCGGCGTCGGCCGTACCGATCACCGTGGCGACGATGATGGTGTCGTTGCCGGCGTTCCCCCGGACCGTGGAGAACGACTCGCGCGGCAGCAGGTGCGAGGTCTGGATGGTGTCGTTGCCGTCCCCACCGAGGACCTGCGAGTCGATGATCAGACCCTTGACCCGGATACTGTCGTCGCCCTCACCGCCCCAGATGACGACGTTCTCGACGTCGTTCTCACACTCGATGATGTCGTTTCCGGGCGTGCCGTAGACGGTGTCGCTGGGCGGCACCGCCTCGCCGTTGACCACGCACTGGTGGGACGACTGGGCGGGATGGGCGGCCTGGGAGGGGGCGCACGTGGCGGCCGCCGCGGCCACGATGGTGGTGGCGACGGCCAGGCTACGCACGGCTGCACGTGACAGTCGGGGCATGGAGGGCATGCGGTTCTCCTGTTGCGAAGAGACGCGGACGCGTACACTTTGCGCCCCAAAAATCCGATTTGCTCGTATATCAACTCCTTCATCACCCGCATGGCTCTTCGCTGTACGCCCCGCGTCGTACGACGGGCAGGCTCGCCACACCGACGAGAAGCGCCAGCAGATGGCCCGCGTCGGCGAGCGGGTCCTCGAAGGCCAGGAGATTGCCCAGCAGCACCACCGACACCCACCCGAGGACCACGGCCCGTGGCACCGGGGCGAACAGCCCGGCCAGCGCACCGACGCTCGCCAGCAGGCCGAAACTGATGCCGTAGTCGAGCCGGTGCAGGGAGGATCCGGGCAACTGCCCGGCCGCGACAAGGAGCCCGACCGGGATCTCCGTGGCGAGGGTCGCCACGACATGCCCGCCCAGGAAGACCCCGGCGGCGCGCCACGCACCGATCCGGCGCTCCAGCGCGGTGAGCACGAACAGGAAGACGACGGCGAGCGGTGACGCGAGTCCGCCCGCGACCCACAGCGCGCTGGCGACGAGCACGAGCATCGGGGCGACGGCCAGATGGGCGACATCCGTGCTGGAACCGCGCAACAGGGCGGAGACGGTGGCCGGATCGCCGTACTCGGCGTACAGGGAGGTGGCGACGAGGACGAGCGCGTAGCAGAAGGTGAACGGGGTTCCGGCCGGGGTGGGCAGGAGCCGCGCGGGCGAACCCGGCAGACCGCGGTCGGATGACTCGGGCCGCCGCACCACGCGAGGGCTCCTTAGGATCGACGGCCCGTACGCTCCCCAGCCAACGCGATCACCCCGCACGTCGTCCAACTCCCCGCCTATGGCGTGCGACACAGGAGAACACAGGCGAACAGGAGAACCGGTTGGCGCGCTCCGAGCGATAGAGAGTGCGTGAGACTGTTGCGCCCCAAGGGCGAGGACCGGGACGAAGACCGGGACGGTGACGGTGACGACGCGGCACTGCTGCGCCGCGTCGCGACGCACCGGGACGCGGACGCGCTCGCCGCGCTCTACGACCGGCACGCGGGCTGGCTGCACGCCCGTCTGACCCGCCGCTGCGCGGACCCCGAGACCGTACGGGAAGTCCTCCAGGACACCTTCGTCACCGTCTGGCGGTCCGCCGCCTCGCACCGCGGCGGCGAGGCGGGCGGCTGGCTCTGGACCATCGCGGCCCGCCGCCTCGTCGACGCGCGGCGCGCCCAGGGGCGTACCGCCGACGAACCGGCGCCCGTCGACCGGCTCCCGGCCCCGTCCGTGCCGTCGGCGGAGGAACGGGTGCTGGCGGGACTGGAGTACGGGGATGTGGGCGCCGCCCTCGACCGCATCTCGCCCGAGCTGCGGGACGTCCTGCGCGCCACGGTCATCGACGGTCTGACCACCCGCGAGGCCGCGCGCCTCCTCGGCATACCCGAGGGCACCGTCAAGACCCGCGCTCGCCGCGCCCGCCGCGAACTGCGCGCCACCCTCGCCCACCTGGCGCCCGCCGCCGACCCCCTGGGAGGCACCGCATGACTGCCCGCGACGGCGCCCGTGACCGCGTCCGCGCCAGTGACGGCGACCGCGACGGTGCTCGTGAAGGCGCCCGTGACGGCGCCCGCCAACGCGACGGCGCCCTCGACCGCGCCCGCGCCCGCGCCAGTGACGGCGACCGCGACGGCGACCGCGACGGTGCTCGTGGCGGCGCCCATGACGCCGCCCACGACAGCGACGGCCGCGCCCGTGACCGGCGGACCCGCGACTGGCATGTGACCGACGCCCTGGCCGGCCGCTACGCCGCCGGGACGCTCCCCGACCCGGACGCCTGGTCCCTGGAGAAGCACGTCGAATCCTGCGCCGCCTGCGCCGCACGCGTCTCGGCCGCCGTCCGCGCGACCTCGGCGGGGACGGTGCTGGAGTCGGTCCGTACGGCACTCCTGACGGAGGCGGCAGGGGCGGCCTCGGCCGCGGCCGAGGGGCACGCGGTGCGGCAGGGCCCGATGGGCCGCGGCCGCGCCCGATGGGCCGCGAGGCGGGCCTGGATCGTCGGACCGGCCCTGCACGGGGCCTGGCTCGTCGCGCTCGCGCTGGTGGTCGTGGGGGCCGTGGGGCTGGCGTACGGGGCCGGGTTCACGGGGGCGCGGCCGCTGCTGCTGGCCGTCGCGCCCGTGCTGCCGCTCGCCGGGGTGGCGGTGTCGTACGGGCGCCACGCCGACCCGATGCACGAGGTCGCCGCCTCGACCCCGGCGGGCGGACTGCGCCTGCTGCTGACGCGGACCGCCACCGTGCTGGCGGTGAGCGTGCCGCTGCTGACGGCCTCGGGAGCGCTGCTGCCGCCGCTGACCGGTGCGCCGGGCGCGGCCGCCTGGCTGCTGCCCGGACTCGCGCTCACCCTCGCGGCGCTCGCGCTCGGCTCCTACGTGGGGTGCCGCACGGCCGCCTCGGTGCTCGCCGTCGGCTGGCTCGGCGCGACCCTCGGCCCGGCGCTGCTGGCCGGCCGGCTGCTCACCGCACCGGCCGCCGAACTCACCGGCCGCATCGCCCCGTACGTCTCCGGCCCGGCGGCCCAGACCGTCTGGGCCGCCGCGGCCGCCGCCTGCGCGGGGCTGCTCGCCCTGCGCAGGCGGGCGTTCGACTATCCGTCCTTCGGACACTGGGGGAACCCGTGAACTCCGTCCACACCGTCGCCGTCGACGAGCTGACGGTCCGGCACCGCCGCACCGTGGCGCTCGACGCGGTCCGGCTCGGCTTCGGCTCCGGCGTACACGGCCTGCTCGGCCCGAACGGCGCGGGCAAGACCTCGCTCATCCGGGTCCTGGCGACCGTCGCCGCGCCCACCGCCGGGCGCGTGGAACTGCTCGGCAGGGATGCCGCCGCGCCCCGCGATCGCACCGAGATCCGGCGGCGGCTCGGCTATCTGCCACAGGACTTCGGCTACTACCCGGGCTTCACGGTGCGCGAGTTCGTCGCGTACGTCGCGTGGCTGAAGGACATGGACCCGGCCCTGGTCCCCGCCGCCGTGGAGCGCGCGGTCGACCGGGTGGGGCTCACCGCCCGGATCGACGCGAAGGTGAAGACGCTCTCGGGCGGCATGGTGCGGCGCGTCGGCATCGCCCAGGCGATCGTCAACGAACCGGAGTTGCTGCTGCTGGACGAGCCGACGGCCGGTCTCGATCCGGAGCAGCGGGTCGAATTCAGAGCACTGCTCCGCGACGTGGGCACCGCTTCCACCGTGATCGTCTCCACCCACCTCGTCGAGGACGTCGCGGCGGCCTGTACCGAGGTGACCCTCCTCGACGCGGGCCGGGTCGCCTTCCGCGGCACGACGGACGAACTCACCGCGCTGGGCGAGGACTCGGCGGACGACACGGCCAACGCCATCGAACGCGGCTACACGACAGCCCTCCGAACCCACCGCTCCCGCGCCGCCGACGCGGCACCGGCCGGCCCGACGGGAGCCTCCCGATGACGACACACGACTCCTCTCCCAGGCCTCCCGCGCCCGCAGCACCGCCCGCCTCCGACACCACCACCACGCCACACGGCACACCCACCGCCCCCGGCACCCCGCACGCGCGGCGGCGGGCGCCGCGCGCCCTGCGCACCGAGCTACGGCGCGGCGTCGGGCCCTGGGCCGGGGCCGGGACCGCCGTCGTCGTCGCCGTGGCCATGTACGGGAAGGCCGACTATGTCAACGGCTGGCAGAACCGCTGGACCGACGCGACCGACCTCCTCCGGGTCGCCGGCGTGCTGCTCTGCGGGCCGCTCGCCGTGGCGGCCGGGTGCTGGCAGGGCGGGCGGGAGCGGCGGCGCGGCACGGGAGCCTGGCGGGCCTCGCTGCCCGGCAGCCCGTTGCGGCAGACGCTGCTCGCCGCCGCGCCCATCGCTCTCTGGCCCGCCGTCGGGTACCTGATCGCCGCCGCGGGCTGCCTCCTCGCCACCTGGCCGTACGTCAGCGGCGGCGCCCCGCACCTGGAGCTGGTCGCCGCCGACGCGGTGGTCCTGGCCTCGCTCGGGACCGTCGGGTTCGTCCTGGGCAGGGCGATCCCCTGGCGGTTCACCGCGCCGCTGCTGGCCGTCGTCACCTACGTCGGCCTCGCCTACCCGAACTACAGCGAGCCACCCGCCCGTTGGCTGAATCCCGCCAACCAGCACAGTTACTTCCTGGACCGGCCCGTCTGGTGGTTCGGGCCGGTGAGCATGGTCTGGGCCGGGGGCCTCGCCGCCGCCGTACTGCTCGCCTACGCCGCCCGCCGCCGCGCCACCGCGCTCGTCCCGCTCACCGCCGCCTGCGCCGCCGCCGTCCTCATCGCGCAGACCGGGGACGGGCTGTGGCGCCCCGACCCGTGGGCCGCGCGCCCCGTCTGTGACGACGGCACCCCGCAGGTCTGCGTCAGCGCGGTCGACCGCGCCCTGCTGCCCGCCGTCTCGGCGGCCCTCGCCCCGCTGAACGCCCGGCTCCGGGGCGTCCCCGGCGCGCCCACCCGCTGGGTCGACCCGAACCCCGCCGAGGGCGAGGCCCAACTGCCCCCGCCCGCGTTCGACTCCGTACGCGGGCGGCTGAAGGACCCCGTCGCGTACGCCGACTCGGCGGTGGACCACCTGTTCTCAGAGTCCTGCGAGGACGCCGATTTCCAAGCGCCGGACTGGGAACGGGCCCTGGCCGTCAACAACGCGGTCGGCGCATGGCTCTCCCCCGCCGACGGCCTCGGCCCGATCCTGGGCCCCGCCGAGCTCCGCCACCTCGCCCGCCTCGAAGCCAAGTCCCCCGCCGACCAGCGCGCCTACCTCGCCCGCTACCTGTCCGCCGACCGCTGCGACGCCGCGCAGGTGCCCGTCCCATGAGAGTTCCCATGAGACTTCCCCTGCTCCACGCCCGCTCCCGCGCCCTCCCCGTCACCCTCTCCGTCCTCGTCACCACCGCCGTCGCCGCCGCGTGGTGCGCCTGGCGCCTTCAGGCATCGGAGGCGTTCGACCACACCGCACGCGTCCCCGTCGTCGTACTCGCACCCCTGCTCGCCGCCTCGGCCATCGGTACGAGTCTGTTCACGCACTCCGACGAGCTGGACCGTACGGCCGTACGCCCCTGGCCGCCGCGCAGGCTGCGCCAACTGCTCGGGCTCACCGCGTTCGCGGGACTAGTGCTGGCGCTCTCCGTACCCGGGCATCCGGAGGAGTTCGGCGCCCCGGCCATGGTGCGCAACCTGCTCGGCGCGGCAGGAGTGACGGCGGGGACGGCGGCGCTGCTGGGGGCGCGGATCAGCTGGCTGCCCCTGACGGCGTACCTCAGCGCGGTCTATCTGGCGGCGCCCGGCGTCCCGGGCGGCGCGGCGGCCGTGTGGGCCTGGCCGATGCAGCCGGGCCCCCAGGTCGCGGCATGGGTGGTGGCGCTGTCCGCGTACGTCGCCGGGGGCGCGCTGTACGTGTGGCGCGGGGCCCGTCCGGAAGGCGGATGACGCAGCGGGCGGCCGCCCCGGCTCAGTAACCTGGAGATCATGGTTCTGCCCAGCGATATCACCGATGTCCCAGGCCCCCGGACGCTCGACCGGCGCGAAGGACCGTACGGCGAGGTCGTCCTGCGGCGACGCCGCGGCCCGGACGGGGACGTCCACGAGATCATCGCCAACGGCTGCTTCCTGATGGACACCTCGGACGGCCGCTCGGAACGCCTGCTGATCGACGCGGCCCTGGACACGCTCGCCGACCGCCCCGACCCGCCGACCGGGACCACCGGGGCCATCGCGACCGCCGGGCCCTCCGTGCTGATCGGCGGGCTCGGCGTCGGCTTCTCCCTCGCCCATGCCGCCGCCAACCCCGCCTGGGGCCGTATCGCCGTCGTCGAACGCGAGCAGGCGATCATCGACTGGCACGTGTCAGGCCCGCTCTCCTCGATCACCGCCGACGCCCTCGCCGACCCCCGGGCCGAGATCATCCACACGGACCTCGTCTCGTACGTCCATAACGCTTCAGACACGTACGACGCCCTCTGCCTCGACATCGACAACGGCCCCGACTGGACCGTCACCGAGGACAACGCGAGCCTGTACTCACCCGCCGGACTCGCCGCCTGCGCACGGCGATTGGCCCCCGGCGGAGTGCTCGCCGTATGGTCGGCCAGGCCCTCCGGCGATTTCGAAGAGTCATTGCGGAATGCCGGATTCAACGGGGTAAGGACGGAAGAGATCCGCGTTGCCCGAGGCGTACCGGACGTGGTCCACCTCGCTGTTCGCCCTGCGTAGCCGGGACGCGAGCGATGCCTTTACGCTGACTGACCTGACAGACCGATCTACACGCAGCTCGCAGTGCGCGACAGGGGCGGGGCGATGGAGCAGACACACACCAGCAATAACGGCGCCGCGTCGTATGCGACGGCCAGTGCCCAGCGCCGGGTGCTGGTGGTCGAGGACGACGCCACCATCGTCGAGGCCATCGGAGCCCGGCTGCGCGCCGAGGGCTTCCTGGTCCAGACGGCGACGGACGGCCCGGCGGCGGTCGAGGCCGCCGAGGCCTGGCAGCCCGATCTGATGGTCCTCGACGTGATGCTGCCCGGCTTCGACGGGCTGGAGGTCTGCCGCCGGGTGCAGGCTCAGCGGCCGGTGCCGGTGCTGATGCTCACGGCCCGCGACGACGAGACCGACATGCTGGTCGGGCTCGGCGTCGGCGCGGACGACTACATGACCAAGCCGTTCTCGATGCGCGAGCTCGCCGCGCGCGTGCACGTCCTGCTGCGCCGGGTCGAGCGTGCCGCGCTGGCCGCCGTGACGCCGCGCAGCGGCATCCTGCGCCTCGGCGAGCTGGAGATCGACCACGCCCAGCGCCGGGTCCGGGTCAGGAGCGAGGACGTCCACCTCACCCCGACCGAGTTCGACCTGCTGGTCTGCCTGGCGAACACGCCTCGCGCGGTCCTCTCGCGCGAGCAGCTGCTCGCCGAGGTCTGGGACTGGGCCGATGCCTCGGGTACGCGGACGGTCGACAGCCACATCAAGGCGCTGCGCCGGAAGATCGGCGCCGAGCGGATCCGTACGGTCCACGGCGTCGGCTACGCCCTGGAGACCCCGGCGCCATGAGCCGGCCGCGCCGGCCGAGGCTGCCCGGCCTGAGTCCGTGCCGCCTCCGCTCCCGGCTCGCGTCGGTGGAGATCTCGGTCAAGACCAAGCTCGGGGCCCTGGTCGTGGTCTCGGTGCTGATCACCTCGGGCCTGGCGCTGGTCGCCTTCAGGACCGGGGCGGAGCTGCGCTACATCACCGTCTTCGCGATGATCACCACGCTGCTGATCACCCAGTTCGTGGGGCACGGCCTGACGGCCCCGCTGGACGAGATGAACACCGTGGCGAAGTCGATATCCCACGGTGACTACACCCGGCGGGTGAGCGGCGCGGACCGCCGCGACGAGCTCGGCGACCTCGCGAACACGATCAACCGCATGGCCGACGACCTGGAGGCGGTGGACCGGCACCGCAAGGAGCTGGTGGCCAACGTCTCGCACGAGCTGCGCACCCCCATCGCGGCCCTGCGCGCGGTCCTGGAGAACGTCGTGGACGGGGTCTCCGCCGCCGATCCCGAGACGATGCGCACCGCGCTGAAACAGACCGAGCGCCTCGGCCGGCTGGTCGAGACGCTGCTGGATCTGTCCCGGCTCGACAACGGTGTGGTCTCGCTGCGAGCACGGCGCTTCGAGGTGTGGCCGTATCTGTCGGGCGTGCTGAAAGAGGCCAATCTGGCGGCCGGGCGGCGCGGGCTGACCTCCGGCTCCGGGAACCACACCCGCAAGGACGTCCATCTGCACCTGGAGGTGCAGCCGCCCGAGCTGACCGCGCACGCGGACGCGGAGCGGCTGCACCAGGTGATGGCCAATCTGATCGACAACGCCGTGAAGCACTCCCCGCCGCACGGCCGGGTCACGGTCAGCGCCCGGCGCGGCACCCGGCCCGAGTCCCTGGAGCTGGAGGTGCAGGACGAGGGTCCCGGCATCCCGGAGTCGGAGCGCCACAAGGTGTTCGAACGGTTCAACCGGGGCAGCGTCGTTTCCCCGCACGGGCCGGGCAGCGACGGCGGTACGGGCCTGGGCCTGGCGATCGCCCGCTGGGCCGTCGAGCTGCACGGGGGTCGCATCGGGGTGGCCGAATCGGCACGCGGGTGCCGCATCCGGGTCACTCTTCCGGGAGTCCCTCAGCAGCGCGGTTGACGTAGGGTTCGAACCGGAAGCGCAGCTTCTGCGTGTAGGTGAAAAATGGGTGCGGGCCGGCGGGCCGCAGCCGCGCTGACGCGTACCCGGTCCGAAGGGGAACCACGCTTGTTTCCCGCCATTTCCTACGCCGAAACCGGGTCCTCGGTGTGACTTGCGCGACGATGGCGACGCCCGGTCTGCACCTCCCGGTCCCGGAGGCGTAGCCTTTATTTCCGCTGTCCATCACCTTGTGAAGCGGAAGAGGGCGGTTGCCGCCGTGTCGTCTCAGTCCCCCAGTAACTCGAGCACTTCGACCGACCCTGACGGGCAGGGGAAGAACCCCGCTGCCGCGTTCGGTCCCAATGAGTGGCTCGTCGACGAGATCTACCAGCAGTACCTCCAGGACCCGAATTCGGTCGACCGCGCCTGGTGGGACTTCTTCGCCGACTACAAGCCGGGCGGCGCGGGTGCCGCCGGGTCCGCCGCCGCGGGGGCGCCCCCCGCCGCGGACGCTCCCCCCCAGACCGGTGCCGCGGGCACCGCGCAGTCGCCGGGCACCGCACAGGCTCCGGCGCCTGCCACCCCCGCGGCACCTGCCGCACCTGCCGCACCCGCGGCGCAGACGCCGGGCACCGCACAGGCTCCGGCGCCTGCTCCCGCCCCGGCGAAGCCCGCAGCCGCCGCCCCGGCGCCCGCTGCGGCCCCGGCGAAGCCCGCGGCCCCTGCCGCGCCCGCCAAGGCCGCCGCGCCCGCCAAGGAGGCCCCCGAGGGCCCCGAGCTCGTCCCCCTGCGCGGCCCCTCCGCCGCCGTCGCGAAGAACATGAACGCCTCCCTGGAGCTGCCGACGGCCACGTCCGTCCGCGCCGTCCCGGTGAAGCTGCTCTTCGACAACCGGATCGTCATCAACAACCACCTCAAGCGCGCCCGGGGCGGGAAGATCTCCTTCACGCACCTGATCGGCTACGCGATGGTGCAGGCGATCAAGGCCATGCCGTCGATGAACTGGTCGTACGGCGAGAAGGACGGCAAGCCCGTCCTGGTCAAGCCGCCGCACGTCAACTTCGGCCTCGCCATCGACCTCGTGAAGCCGAACGGTGACCGCCAGCTCGTCGTCGCCGGCATCAAGAAGGCCGAGACGCTGAACTTCTTCGAGTTCTGGCAGGCCTACGAGGACATCGTCCGGCGCGCCCGCAACAACAAGCTGACGATGGACGACTTCACCGGCGTCACCGTCTCGCTCACCAACCCCGGCGGCCTCGGCACCGTGCACTCCGTGCCGCGTCTGATGCCCGGCCAGTCGGTGATCATGGGCGTCGGCTCGATGGACTACCCGGCCGAGTTCCAGGGCACCTCCCAGGACACCCTGAACAAGCTGGGCATCTCCAAGGTCATGACCCTGACCTCGACGTACGACCACCGGGTCATCCAGGGCGCCGCCTCCGGCGAGTTCCTGCGGATCGTCGCGAACTACCTCCTCGGCGAGGACGGCTTCTACGACGAGATCTTCGAAGCCCTGCGCATCCCCTACGAGCCGGTCCGCTGGCTCAAGGACATCGACGCCTCCCACGACGACGACGTCACCAAGGCCGCGCGCGTCTTCGAGCTGATCCACTCCTACCGGGTCCGCGGCCACGTCATGGCCGACACCGACCCGCTGGAGTACAAGCAGCGCAAGCACCCCGACCTGGACATCACCGAGCACGGCCTCACCCTGTGGGACCTGGAGCGCGAGTTCGCGGTCGGCGGCTTCGCCGGCAAGTCGATGATGAAGCTCCGCGACATCCTCGGCGTGCTGCGCGACTCGTACTGCCGCACCACCGGCGTCGAGTTCATGCACATCCAGGACCCGAAGCAGCGCAAGTGGATCCAGGACCGCGTGGAGCGCCCGCACGCCAAGCCGGAGCGCGAGGAGCAGCTGCGGATCCTGCGCCGCCTCAACGCGGCGGAGGCGTTCGAGACCTTCCTGCAGACGAAGTACGTCGGCCAGAAGCGGTTCTCGCTGGAGGGCGGCGAGTCCGTCATCCCGCTGCTCGACGCGGTCATCGACTCCGCGGCCGAGTCCCGCCTGGACGAGGTCGTCATCGGCATGGCCCACCGCGGCCGCCTGAACGTCCTGGCGAACATCGTCGGCAAGTCGTACGCGCAGATCTTCCGCGAGTTCGAGGGCAACCTCGACCCGAAGTCGATGCACGGCTCGGGCGACGTGAAGTACCACCTGGGCGCCCAGGGCACCTTCACCGGCCTGGACGGCGAGCAGATCAAGGTCAGCCTGGTCGCGAACCCGTCGCACCTGGAGGCCGTCGACCCGGTCCTGGAGGGCGTCGCCCGCGCCAAGCAGGACGTCATCAACAAGGGCGGCACGGACTTCACCGTCATGCCGATCGCCCTGCACGGCGACGCGGCCTTCGCCGGCCAGGGCGTCGTGGCCGAGACGCTCAACATGTCGCAGCTGCGCGGCTACCGCACCGGCGGCACGGTCCACGTCGTCATCAACAACCAGGTCGGCTTCACGGCCGCCCCGGAGTCGTCGCGTTCGTCGATGTACGCGACCGACGTGGCCCGCATGATCGAGGCGCCGATCTTCCACGTGAACGGTGACGACCCGGAGGCGTGCGTCCGCGTGGCGCGGCTCGCCTTCGAGTTCCGCCAGACGTTCAACAAGGACGTCGTCATCGACCTCATCTGCTACCGCCGCCGCGGTCACAACGAGGGCGACAACCCGCAGTTCACCAACCCGCAGATGGTCAACCTGATCGACAAGAAGCGTTCGGTGCGCAAGCTCTACACCGAGTCGCTCATCGGTCGCGGCGACATCACGCTGGAAGAGGCCGAGCAGGCGCTCCAGGACTTCCAGGGCCAGCTGGAGAAGGTCTTCGCCGAGGTCCGCGAGGCCACCAGCCACCCGGCCCCGGTCCATGTCCCGGACGCCCAGGCCGAGTTCCCGGTCGCGGTGTCCACGGCGATCTCCCAGGAGGTCGTCAAGCGGATCGCGGAGTCCCAGGTCAACATCCCGGACCACATCCACGTGCACCCGCGCCTGATGCCCCAGCTGCAGCGCCGCGCGGCGTCGATCGAGGACGGGACGATCGACTGGGGCATGGGCGAGACGCTCGCGATCGGCTCGCTGCTGATGGAGGGCACCCCGGTCCGTCTCTCGGGCCAGGACACCCGCCGCGGCACCTTCGGCCAGCGCCACGCGGTCCTCGTCGACCAGGAGACCAACGAGGACTACACCCCGCTGCTCTACCTGTCCGAGGACCAGGCCCGCTACAACGTCTACGACTCGCTGCTCAGCGAGTACGCGGCGATGGGCTTCGAGTACGGCTACTCGCTGGCCCGCCCGGACGCGCTGGTCATGTGGGAGGCCCAGTTCGGTGACTTCGTCAACGGCGCGCAGACCGTCGTCGACGAGTTCATCTCCTCGGCCGAGCAGAAGTGGGGCCAGACCTCCGGCGTCACGCTGCTCCTGCCGCACGGCTACGAGGGCCAGGGCCCGGACCACAGCTCCGCCCGCCCGGAGCGCTTCCTCCAGATCTGCGCGCAGAACAACATGACGGTCGCCATGCCGTCCCTGCCGTCGAACTACTTCCACCTGCTGCGCTGGCAGGTCCACAACCCGCACCACAAGCCGCTCATCGTCTTCACCCCGAAGTCGATGCTGCGTCTGAAGGCCGCGGCGTCCCAGGCGGAGGAGTTCCTCACCGGCGGCTTCCGCCCGGTGATCGGCGACGAGTCGGTCGACCCGAACGCCGTCCGCAAGGTCGTCTTCTGCTCCGGCAAGGTCTACTACGACCTCGACGCCGAGCGTAAGAAGCGTGGCGTCACGGACACCGCGATCATCCGGCTGGAGCGCCTGTACCCGCTGCCGGGTGCCGAGCTCCAGGAGGAGATCGCCAAGTTCCCGAACGCCGAGAAGTACCTGTGGGCCCAGGAGGAGCCGGCGAACCAGGGTGCCTGGCCGTTCATCGCGCTCAACCTGATCGACCACCTCGACCTGGCGGTCGGCGCGGACGTCCCGCACGGCGAGCGCCTGCGCCGCATCTCGCGTCCGCACTCGTCGTCCCCGGCGGTGGGCTCGGCGAAGCGGCACCAGGCGGAGCAGCAGCAGCTGGTGAACGAGGTCTTCGAGGCCTGATCACGGCTACGGCTACCGGAGGGCCCGGCCCCGCGTCACGCGGGGCCGGGCCCTCCGGCGTACTCCCGCCACGTCAGTCGAACTGCGGCTCGAAGTCCCAGGTCGGCCGGACCCTGCGGCGGGCGGACACGGTGAGCGGATGGTGGGCGCCGAGCGTGGTGGTGAACTTCGAGAGCTCGTGCTCCTCCATCGCGTGGGCCTCGGCGTGCTCGCCCATCGCCCGCAGGTCGGAGGAGAGGGCGAGGTGGCAGGACAGCGTCAGCGGATGCTCGGCGCCGAGGACCCGCACGCTTCTGCGGGCGGCGTCCCGGCCGAACTCGACGGCCTCGTGGATCCGTCCGTTTCCGCTCAAGACAGCCGTGTTGTTGAGGACGCAGCCGAGGGTCCACGGGTGGTCGGCGCCCAAGGCGCCGGTGAGGCCCTCCAGCGCCTCGTCGCAGGTCCTCAGGGCGTGCTCGCGCATGCCGACGGCCAGGGCCCCCAGCGCCAGGTTGCTCCGCATGCCGAGGACCACCGGGTGCTCGGTGCCCAGCAGTTCGCGGAACACGTCGTCGGCGTCCGTCAGGAGCCTCTCCGCCTGCTGGAGGTCCCCTTGCGCGCGCAGGAGGTTGCCCCGGGCGCAGACGAGGGCGGCAGTACGGTGGTGGGCGCGGCCGTGCGCCCGCTCCAGCCGGTCGTGCAACTGGGCCATCCGCGAGCCGATGTTCTGCACGGGCTCTCCCGCCCGCAGCCGGCACATCAGCAGCTCGGCCTCGGCCCTCAGCGTGTGCGGGTGGTTCGGTCCGAGCGTCGCCCGCTGAACGCGCACGGTCTGCTCCTGCCGGGCCCGCGCGTCCGCGTAACGGCCCATAAGCCGCAGGTCCCGTGCGAAGCCGCCGGCCGATTCCAGGGCGTCGGGGTGGTCCGTCCGCTGCGTGCGTTCGTAGCGCTTGAGCGCGTCGCTCTCCTCGCGGTGGGCGTCGGCGTACTGGCCCGTGAGACGCAGCGCGGCGGCGAGATGGTGCTGGGCCGCGAGCGTCCTGCGGTCGTCGGGGCCGTACAGCTGGGTCGCCGTCTCGAACACGGAGCGCTGCGTCCGCAGCGCCTCCTCGTACGCCCCGCGAAGCCGGTGGTCGGCGGCGATGCGGCCGAGTGCTGTCGTGCGCTCGGCCACGTCGGCCGACTGCGGGTCGAGCGCGGTCCGGTCCAGTGCGTACGCGGCGTCGAAGTCCCCCGAGGCCCGGAGCAGATCGCCTTGCAGCACCGCCAGTTCCCGCAGCTTGCGGTCGTCGGGGGCGAGTCGCGTCCGCCACTGCTCGCGTACGCGCTCCGCCAGTGCCGCACCCGTACGGTAGTCGCCGCCGTGGACGCAGTAGCGCAGGCAGTCGAGGACGAGCGCCATCGTGCGTGGTTCGAGGCTCTCCAGAGCCCCCGAGGGCTCCAGATGCGTCAGCAGCTCCGCGTACCGGGGCCATCGCTTGGGCTTCTGCGGCCTGCCCGGGACCGCCGCCACCAGCAGGCGGTTCGCCGTCCGGCGCAGTGCGTGGCCGTCGTCGGCGAGATGGTGGGTGACGAGGCTGTGGACGAACGGGTGCATGGAGACCATGCCGTGGTGCGCGTCCTCCTCGTCGCGTGTGATCAGCGACGAGTCGACGAGGTGGTGCAGCGCCGCCGACCACGCCGCCGAGTCGGTGATCCAGCCCAGCTCGGCCGGGAGTTCGGCCTCCGGAAGGTCACGGAGGCGGCCGAGAGGTATCCGTCCCGGGGCGAAGTCGGTGCACAGCCGCAGCAGCTGCGCGGCGTGCGGGGATGCTTCGTACAGCCGGCCGACGAGGACGAAGTCGGGCCACCTGTCGCCGAGGGCGCGCTCGGACCAGAGGCCGCCCTCCTCCAGTGCGCGCAGGAAGTCCGCCGCGCCCGTCCGCGACTCCGCCAGCCGGTCCACGGCCAGCGCCAGGGCCGCGGGCACGTCGAAGAGTCCGTCGGCCAGCCGCTCGGTCTCATTGGCGGAGAAGTGCGGGAAGGCGCGCCGCAGGACGCCGATGCTTTCGTCACGGTCGAAGACCGGCACCTCGCGCAGGTCGGCGTGGTCCGCCCAGGACCGGTTGCGCGAGGTGATCAGGACGTGGCCGAGGCCCTCGGGGAGGACGGCGGGGTCGATGTCGTCGTCCCAGCCGTCGAAGACGATCAGCCATCTGCTGTACGGGATGCCCCGCCGCAGCGCTTCACGCACCGCCCGGATCTGGTCCCGGTGATCGGCACCGGGCGGCAGCTTCCATGCCTGTGCCAGTTCCCCGAACTCCTGGCGCAGCATGACAGGGCGCCGGGCGTCGACCCACCACACCATGTCGTAGTCGTCGCCGAAGCGGTGCGCGTACTCGGCGGCCAGCTCGGTCTTGCCCACGCCGGGCATCCCGGCGAGGACGCGCACGGGGGTGCCGTCACGGAAGGATCCGCGCAGCTCGTCCAGCAGACTCTCGCGGCCCGTGAAGCGCGGGTTGCGCAGGGGTACCTGTCCGAAGACGGAAGCCCGGCCGGGCGGAACGGCCGGGACCCGGGCGGGCACGACCGGGGCGGGCGCGGCGGGTTCGGCCGGGGCCGGTCCGGCCGTCGTCCAGGATTCCAGCGCCCGCAGCATCCGCACCTTCGCCTCGGCCTCGTCGGCGCCCGCGAGTCCGACCCGCCCGCTCCCGGCCGCGGCCAGGGACAGCCGGCTGTCGTCGAGGCACACCGTCAGGAACCGGTCGGGCCGCCCGCGGACGATGCCGCTCACCGCCGCTTCCCAGCTCAGCTCCTCGGGCCCGTACGCCGCGAGGTTGCGACTGAGCACCAGCACGACCTTGGCGCCGGTCCCGAGGAGGCGGCTGAGTGCTTCCTCGGGCGGCTCCTTCCCGACCGGGGCCCAGCGGTACGCCGTGACCTCGTGGCCGCGGCTCTCGAGCAGCTTGGTGATCCAGCTCGCCGAGGGCCCGTCCGCCCGTGCGTAGACGACGGCGTAGGGCTCGTCGGCGGGAGCCGGGCCGCTGGCCGGACCCGGGGGGAGTCCGGTCAGCACCTCGTGGAGGGGAACCATGTCGGCCACCTCCTCCGCGAGCAGCCTCTCCTCCAGCAGCCGGTCGAGCTCGGCCCGCAGCCGGTCGCGTTCCTCCCGCAGTTCGGCCTCCACGGCGGAGCCGCCGGACCCCGCGTCGGCCGTGACGACCACCTCGGCCGTGCCCTCGTCCTCCTCCGCCTCGACCACCTCCTCCGCCGCGACCAGCTCGCGCTCCAGCTCGTCGCAGCGCCGTTCCGCCGCCTCCACCCGCCGCTGGGCCGCTTCCAGAGCCTGCTCCAGCTGTTCCACACGCTCCCGCAACTGGTCGCGCTCGGTGCGGACGCGGTGTTGCTCGGCATGCAACACCTCCATCGCCGCGTCGCCGTCGGCGCGCTCGGTGATGACGACGGCCTCCAGCCGCTGCCGCTCGGCGTCGGCCTCCACGACGGCCTGTTGCGCGGCCCGCAACGCCATGGCCATCGCGTCCGCGCTCGTCCTGGCCAGCTGGGCCTCCTGGGTGGCCCCGACGAGCCGGTCCTCCAGGTCCTGGATCCTCCAGCCGGTCTCGTTGGTGACGCGCAGCGCGTTGCGTTGCAGTGCGATCACCCGCGCGTGGGCCTCGGCGGACAGCGGCCGGTTCAGCTCGCGGGCGGCGTCGTTCATGAGGGTGACGACGAAGTCGTCCGGCGCCACCCAGCTTCCGCTGAGGTAGCGGCTCACGCTGCCCGCGCTGCGGTGCTTGAGGGCCGCGTAGCGCCGTACGGACATCCTCAGCGCGGCGAAGAGCCGGCGCAGTTCCAGTGCCAGCGCACGGCACTCGTCCCCGACGTCGTCGGGGATCGGTTTCAGCGGATGGCTGCCGTCCCCGCCCTCGTACGGCACCAGCTCGTCGTCCAACGCCCTGCCTCCCCCTGCCGCGACCCGTGTTGCACAGCATCCGCAACGCGTAGCGCTTCGTGCAACACCCTTCGGCACGCCGAGAGTTGGTGACGGACAGTCGTGCCGCACCACCAGCGGGAAGGGACCCCGACCATGAAGCGCAGGATCTCTCCGAAAGTCGCTCTGACCCTGGCCGCCGCCGCGGTCTCCGGGGCCGTCCGGGCCGTCGTGGCCTGGGCCCTGAAGGGGGTCGTATCACCCTTGGACTGAGTGCCCCGGGGCGGCGCATACGCTGGAGTGAAAGCCTCACCGGCACGCACCACCGACCAGGAGCATGTCTTGTACTTCACCGACCGTGGCATCGAGGAGCTGGAGAAGCGGCGCGGCGAGGAGGAGGTCACTTTCGAGTGGCTCGCCGAGCAGCTGCGTACGTTCGTCGATCTCAACCCGGACTTCGAGGTCCCGGTCGAGCGGCTGGCCACGTGGCTGGCCCGGCTCGACGACGAGGACGAGGACGAGTAGGCACACCGACTCGCACCGGGGGCACCGCCGGTGCGCTGTCCGCCGGGCCCCGCGACGCCCTTGACGTGAGCCAGCCGCGATATATCGTGTCCACAAAGGACGCGATATATTGCGTCAGGGCAGGCCCGGGGAGGTCAGCACCATGCCAGACTCGACGTGGACGGTCGCGGAGCCGAAGAAGCTCACCTTCGACGAGCCCGTGACGGCCCTCAGCGTCCGCATCGCCAACGGAACGGTGAACGTCGTCGGTACCGACGAGAGCTCCGCGCGCCTGGAGATCTCCGAGATCGACGGCCCGCCGCTGATCGTGACGCGTACGGGCTCCACGCTGTCCGTCGCGTACGACGACCTCCCCTGGAAGGGCTTCCTCAGCCTGCTCAACCCCAAGAGCTGGAAGCACCACGCCGTGGTGTCCCTCGCCGTCCCCGCCGATGCGGCCGTCGAGGTCGGCGTCGTCGGGGCCGGGGCCGTCGTCTCCGGGATCCGCGGGCGTACGGACGTACGCGGCGTCAGCGGCGACACCACCCTCGTCGGGCTCTCCGGCACGGTCCACGCCGAGACCGTCTCCGGCAGCCTGGAGGCCCAGTCGCTCACCGGTGATCTGCGCTTCGACTCCGTCTCCGGCGATCTGACCGTCATCGAGGGCGCGGGCTCGTCGGTGCGGGCGGAGTCCGTCAGCGGCGCCATGGTGATCGACCTCGACGGGACACCCACGGACATCCGCGTCACCAGCGTCTCCGGCGAGGTCGCGATCCGGCTGCCGCACCCGGCGGACGCGCGCGTCGAGGCCAACACCACCACCGGGGTCGTGTCGAACGCCTTCGAGGACCTGAGGGTCAGAGGCCAGTGGGGCGCCAAGAAGATCACCGGCACGCTCGGCACGGGCAACGGCACGCTCAAGGCCACGACGGTGTCCGGCTCGATCGCCCTGCTGCGCCGCCCGGCGCGGGAGGACGAACCCTACGCGGACGCCCCCACCGGGAAGGTGCTCTGACATGCCACCCGTCTTCGCCCACGGCCGCCTGCGCCTGTATCTGCTCAAGCTCCTCGACGAGGCCCCGCGCCACGGCTACGAGGTGATCCGCCTGCTGGAGGAGCGCTTCCAGGGGCTGTACGCGCCGTCCGCCGGCACCGTCTACCCCCGGCTGGCCAAGCTGGAGGCCGAGGGCCTCGTCACGCACGCCACCGAGGGCGGCCGGAAGGTGTACTCGATCACCGACGCCGGTAGGGAGGAGTTGGCGGGCCGCAGCGGGGAACTCGCCGACCTGGAGCTGGAGATCCGCGAGTCGGTCGCCGAGCTCGCCGCCGAGATCCGCGACGACGTGCGGGGCGCGGCGGGGCAGCTGCGCAGCGAGATGCGGGCCGCGGCCTCGCAGAGCCGCAGCGCCGGGCCCGACGACTCGTGGCAGGCGACGAAGGACGAGTTCCGCCGCGCCAAGCAGGAATGGAAGGAGCAGGCCCGCCGGGCCAAGGACGAGTCGCGCCGGGCCCGGGAGGACGCCCAGGCCGCGCGCCGTCAGGCCAAGGAGGCGCAGGACCGGGCACGCGAGGAGGTCCAGCGGATCGCCCGTCAGGTCCAGGACCAGGTGCAGGGGCACTTCACGCGGGACGGGCTCTCGGATCTGCTCTCGCAGCTGGGCCTGGGGAACATGACGCGGGGTACGACGACGGCCCGGCCGCCCCGGGCCGAACCGGATGCCACGGCCGCCGCCCCGGACTGGGCCGATGACACCGCGGCGACCGGCGACCCGGCCCGCGACCTGGAGCGTCTGCTGGACCGCTTCCGCGACGACATCCGCGACGCGGCCCGCGACCACGGCGTCACGGCGGACCAGCTGTCCGAGGCCCGCCGCCACCTCTCGACGGCGGCGGCCCACATCGCGGCCGTGTTCCACCCGAAGCCCACCGACTGACCGGGAGCGGCCGCGCGAACGCCGCACCCCGAAGCGGTCGACGGCAGCCGGCCCCGCCCGACGCCCCGTCCCCGTTCCTATCCGGCGGCCCGCGTCACCGACACCTCCACGCGGGCCCCCGGCAGGGCGTGGATGCGGACCGGGCCGCTGTCGGTCCAGGTCCGCGGGCGCGGACCGGCGCCCCGCACCGTGACGCGCCAGCCCGTCGGGCTCGGCGGCAGCGACAGTTCGGTGACGCGCGAGCCGCGGCGGGCGGCGTCGTAGACCAGGCGGTACGCGTCCGCGCTGCCCGCCTCCTCCCGTACCACTCCCGCGACCGCCGACGCGTACGGCGCCGCCGTCTGCTCCTTGTTCGTACGGAAGCGGCCCTCCGCGTCCACCGCGCAGTACCCGCCCCCGTAACACCACACATAGCCCGCCCACCCCGAGCTGTAGCGCCCCAGCGAGACGAGCGCGTCCCGGTAGAAGCGGCCCATGTTGGGCAGGGAGTTGTTCAGCGGCCCCCACTCCCCCACGACCACCGGCACCCGGTACTCCTTCGGATACGCGGTGACCGCGGCCTCGTACGACTCGACCCAGCCGGCGGCGGGGTCGTAGTCGGCTCCCGCCTCCATCGCGGTGTTGTAGAAGTGCGGGGCGTAGACGATCTTCGGGTCCTTGATCTTCCCGAGCCCGGTCGGCACGCCCTCGCCGACGATCGGGGTCGGTTCGACGAAGATCCAGTTGTCCCGGTCCACCGAGCGCACCGCGTCCGCGAGCCGGTTGTACATCGCGGTCAGCTGCTCGCGCTCGATGCGGCGGGCGGCCGTCGGGAGGTCCTCGCCCTCCCGCAGCTCGCCCATCGGTTCGTTGATCAGGTCGTATCCGAGGACGGCCGGATGGTCCTCGAACCGGTCGGCGAGCACGCGCCACATCCGCGCCTGGGCGCGCCTCAGGTCCTCGTCCTCGTAGAGATGGGTGAACGCTCGCTGCACGGCGGGCTCGAAGTACTCGGCGAACCAGTCGTCCGGATGCGGGGTGAAGGGCAGCCCGTCCGTCCGTGTCGCCCACCGCGGGATGCCGCGGTGCCCGAAGGCCGGCCCGAAGACGTCCTGGTGGGCGTCGATGAGGACCTGGACGTCGTACTTCTCGGCCCAGTCCAGCACGCGCTCGATCTTGCGCAGGTACGCCTCGCTGTAGCGGCCGCGCACCGGCTCCAGGTCGTCCCAGAAGACCAGCAGCCGGGCGAAGTTGAACCCCTGGGCGCGCATGTCCCGGAAGTGCCGCTCGGTGATCGCGGACAGGGCCTGTTCACCGCGGTGGGTCTTGTCCTCGACGTTCCAGCCGCGCAGGGTGAGGACCCGCCCACGGTCGTCGGTCAGCCGGGGTATGTGCTCCGGCGGCCCCTCGGCGGCGTGGGTGGGCGTACCCACGGCGAGTACGGCGGAACAGGCGACAACAGCGAGAACGCGGCGCATCGGTGACCTCCGGCACGATCGTCTGACCAGTGCCGGAGATCCCATCAGCGGACCTGACGGTCCATCAAGAGTTCGTCAGGACAATCTTTCCGAAGAGGTCCCCGGACTCCATCTTCTCGAAGCCCTCCCGCGCCCGCTCCAGCGGCAGCACCTCGTCGATCACCGGCCGTACGCCCGTCGCCGCGCAGAAGGCGAGCAGGTCCTCCAGCTCGTCCTTCGTCCCCATCGTCGATCCGACGACCTTCAGCTCCAGGAAGAAAATCCGGGTCAGCTCGGCGTGCGAGGGCCGGTCGCCGCTCGTCGCGCCCGAGATCACCAGCGTGCCGCCGGGGCGCAGCGACTTCACCGAGTGCGACCAGGTGGCCGCGCCGACCGTCTCGATGACGGCGTCCACACGCTCCGGCAGTCGCGCCCCGGGCTCGAATGCGTCGACCGCGCCCAGCTCGACCGCCCGCTTGCGCTTGGCCTCGTCGCGGCTGGTGGCGTACACCCGCAGCCCCGCCGCCCTGCCGAGGACGATGGCCGCGGTCGCGACGCCACCGCCCGCACCCTGCACGAGCACCGAATCCCCGGGGCGTACGCCCGCGTTGGTGAACAGCATCCGGTACGCCGTGAGCCATGCGGTCGGCAGGCAGGCGGCCTCCGCGAACGACAGCTCCTTGGGCTTGCGCAGCACGTTCCACGCCGGGACGGCGACCTGCTCGGCGAAGGTGCCCTGGTACTTCTCGGTGAGGATCGAGCGGGGCTCGCGCGGACCGACGCCGTGCCCGGTCTGTCCGATGACCGAGTGGAGCACCACCTCGTTCCCGTCCGCGTCGATCCCGGCGGCGTCACAGCCGAGGATCATCGGGAGCTTGTCCTCGGACAGGCCCACACCCCGCAGCGACCACAGGTCGTGGTGGTTGAGGGAGGCGGCCTTGACGTTGACGACCGTCCAGCCGGGGGGTGCCTCCGGGGCCGGGCGTTCGCCCAGTTCGAGGCCGGTCAGCGGCTGGTCGCGATCGATGCGTGCGGCGTATGCGGCGAACATGACCTTGACGATAGGGCGGCACCGGTGCGCGGCGGAACCACGCACCGGTGTGACACACGACCCCTTTTCTTTGGCGTGCCCGGTTCTCCTCCGGGGCGCCTCAGCCTGTGCCGACGGTCGATCGTGCTCGGCCGCTCGCTCCTCGCTGCCTCCGCGCGGTCTCCCTTTCGGCACAGTCGCGCCCCTTCGGCTCACTCGCAGCTGCTAGTCCCGCCGGTACTGCGCCGGGGAGCCCTTCGTCGCCGGGTCCTCGTACGAGCCGGCCTTGCCGCGGTCCACGTGGAACGTGGTCAGCGTCGTCACGGGCGAGAGGGGATCGCGGCGGTCGGCGATGACCCGCATGTGCGCGCTGAAGCGCTGCGGCGTGACCTCGTAGACGTCGTAGCCGTAGCGGTTGCCCTCGAAGTACTTCAGGTGCGGGTTGGCCGCGCCCATGACCGGGCCGTTGGTGGCGTTCCAGCTCGCGGAGTACGCGCCCGAGGTGACGGAGTGCGCGGTGAACTCCGTGCCGATGACCGGCGACGAGGTGTCGTCGTAGTCGGGGCGGATGTCGTCGACGAAGGCGGAGTGCCAGTCGCCGGTGATGACGACGAGGTCCTCCATGCCGGTGCTGTGGACATGGCCCAGGACCTCCTTGCGCTCGGCGAGGAAGCCGTCCCACTGGTCGGTGAACATGTACGAGCCACCGGGGCGGCCGCGCAGCTGGCTGAGCATGATCGAGTTGGCCCAGACGTGCCAGGTGTCCGGTGCGCGGTCGATGTTCTGCTTCAGCCATGCCTTCTGGCCGGCGCCGAGGATCGTCCCCTGGCTGAGATTCTGGGCCGAGCGGTAGGAGCGCAGGTCGAGGACCGTGAGTTCCAGCAGATCGCCCCAGCGGCGGGTCCGGTGGATCTCGGGGTCGGGCAGCGCGGAGGCTCCGGCGTCGCGGTGCGGCATGTTCTCGTACCAGGCCTGGTACGCGGCCGCGCGGCGCTGCATGAAGGGGGCGCCGCCGCCGGTGCCGGAGTAGTCGTTGACGACCTCGTGGTCGTCCCAGGTGAGGAACCAGGGGTGGGCGGCGTGGGCCTCGCGCAGGGAGGCGTCGCCCTTGTAGAGGGCGTGGCGGCGGCGGTAGTCGGCGACGGTGAAGACCGAGGGGCCTTCGTGGTCGCGTACGTGGTCGGCGGGGACGCCGCCGACCTGGCCGTGCTCGTAGATGTAGTCGCCGAGGTGGACGACGAAGTCGACGTCCTCGCGGGCGATGCCGCGGTGGGCGGCGTAGAAGCCGTCGTGGAAGGCCTGGCAGTTGGCGGCGGCGAACCGGACCGCGCCGATGGTGCCGACGGGCGCGGTCTTCGTCCGCCCGACGCGGCTGGTCCTGCCCAGGGCCGTGAAGGCGTACCAGTACCGGGTGTTCGCACTCAGCCCGGAGACGGGGACGTGCACGCTGTGGCCGAGCGTGGCGGAGGCGGGGGCGGTGCCGCGGGCGACGACGCGCCGCAGCTGGGGGTCGGTGGCGACGACCCAGTCGACCTCCACGATCTCGGGCAGCTGCTGCTCGGCGGCGAGCGGCTCGGGCGCGAGGCGGGTCCACAGCAGGACGCTGCCGGGCTGCGGGTCGCCGGAGGCCACGCCGAGCGTAAACGGCGCGGGCTCGTAGTCCGCGCCGAGCGCCTCGGCGGCCTCGCGGGCCTGGGCGGGCGAGAGGCCGGCGCTCAGCGGCCAGACGACGTTCAGGGCACCGGCGGCGCCGGCGGCCTTGAGCAGATCGCGTCGGTTGAGCCTGGTCACTTGCGTCCCCCCGGGGCGGTCAGCGTGAGCGATATGGCGTCGGCGTAACCATCGTTGGAGGTCCCGCCACCGCTACGGGTGAACACGAGCAGCAGCCGCGCGCTCCGTGCGCCGGGCGGCACGGTGGCGGACGCGGTGCGCTCGACGAGTCCGGTACGGGACTGACGCTCGGCCGCCGTCACCGGGCCGAGCACCGACAGCGCCACTGGGGTGCCCTTGGCGTCCCGGAACTCCACGGACAGCCGGGCGCCGTCCTCCTGTGCGGCGTACCCGCCGAGCCATCCGGCGAGCGTGTACCGCACCCGCCCGGCGTCCACGGCCCGCCGCCCGGTGGTGCCCTGCTCGGGCAGGGCGATGTCCTGGACGAGGGCGGTGCGCGGGCTGTTGCCCCCGGAGAAGAACCGGCTACCTCGCGCGGGCGGACCGGGATCCGCGGGGGTCGGATACCCGCCCCCGTTGCTGTACGCGATCAGGGCGGGCGCCCCTTCCCGTACGTTCCATCCGGTCACACTCCCGACCGGTTCGGCGGACCCACCGGGTCCGGTCTCGGCATCGCCGTTGATGACTAGATTCACGGGGGCATCCCAGCAGCCGCCGATGAACCGGGAAAGACCGCGCGGCAAACACCCACCGGAACAACTCCCGGTCGGTGTCGGCGCTTTACCGGCCGGGACGCGGGGACTACTGGCCGGAGCGCAGGGAGCGCCAGATCCTGTCGGGCAGGGCGCGTGCGGCCTGGTCGAGGTCGAAGTCGTCGCTGTCGGACAGCCAGCGGCGCGCGGTCTCGGCGACGGGCCCCAGCACCAGGGCCTCGATCACGGGGGCGGGGACGGGGGCGATCTCGCCCTTCTCGATGTGGGTGCCCAGCCAGTCGGTGATGATCGCCATCTTGGCGGCCTTGGCGGCGCGGATCTCCTCGGCGTGCGTGGCCAGGTAGCCGGTGTAGGCGGAGGCGTGGAGGAAGAGGGCGATGTCGCGGTGCTCGGCGGTGAAGCGCAGGTAGGCCTGGACGAAGGCGCGCAGACCGCCGCGTGCGGTGCGGGACCGCTTGAGCGCGGCGATCATCGTGTCGCACTCCTGCTCCATACACCGGGTGTACAGGACGGCGGCGAGGCCGTCGAAGCTGCCGAAGTGGTGGTAGAGGCTGCCGAGGCTGACTCCGCTGGCCGCCGTGACGGCACTGACGGTGAAGCCCTGCTGGCCCGACTCGACGAACACCTTCAGTGCGGTGGTCAGGAGCAAGTCGGCGGTCGCTGCACCGCGGTGTTGCTTAGGCGACATGGCCGGACTCCATGTCGCAAGTGTATGGCAGGGCACTGATCTAAAAGGCTTTTCTAGAAATTAACTTCACATCTCAAGCCGTTTGGTCGAGTCCTGGTCGGAACCTGGGCGATCCCTTGCCGTGCACATGACGACATGCCTTACTGCCACGGAGAACCGCCGGCCACCAAGGGGAGCGAGCCATGACCGAACCGGAATTCACGCCACCGAAGCCCTCCTTACCGCCCCAGCCCTCCTTACCGCCCCAGGCCTCCGCCGAGCCGCCGCCCCGCCGCAAGAAGGTCGTGCTGATCGGCGGCATCGGCGCGGTGGTCCTGGCGTTACTGGCCGGCCTCACAGCCGTACTGACCGGGACGGATGCCGACGACTCGGCATCGAAGGCGTCGCAGCAGAACCGGGCACCCTTCGAGCAGGCCCTGAGCGACCTGGCGGCGGCCCAAGGCCTGCGCTACCAGGACAAGGTCGTCGCCGACCTCTGGAGTCGGGACATCACCGTCACTCCGTCCGGCACGCAGTTCGGCAGCACCGATTCGCGCCTCGACATGGAGGTCCTGCGGATCGGAGGCAAGACCTACACGAGGGACACCAAGCCTCCGGCATCCGGCGTGGACGGGAAAAAACCGGAAGGGCCCGGCAGGTGGACCTTCGGGGGGTACTGGAGCAGCTCCCGCCACAAGACACTCCAGCAATTCCTGCCCCCGGCGCAGCTCGCGGCCCAACTCCGCAGCGCCCTCGACGCACAGGCCGAGCTGCCCGGCCCGGGCAGCCCGGACACGCCACCGTCCAGCGTCAACGGGGTGCCCGCACTGCGGGCCGACACCTCCGCCGGCAGCATCCTGGTCACGAAGAAGCCTCCGCACCGGGTGCTGCGCCTGGAGCGGTACGAGCTGGGTGATCTAGCCGAGCGGCTGCGCAACACGGCGGCTCCGCTGCCCGACATCCCCCCGGTGACCACCGGGCCGCTGGCCCAGGGCGACTCCACGGGAATGGACCTGTCGCCGCTCGTGGGCGAGGCGGTCGACAGGATGTACGACACGCTGGAGGCCTACGCCAAGCAGCTCGCCAACGCGGTGGACGACGACGTCAAGTTCTCGCTCGACCTCGGCGGCTCGCTGAACTGCGGCAACGCGGGCTGCACCGTCAGGGAGAACTTCAGGGGAACCCTGACCACCGCCGCCAAGGCCCGCATCACCCAAGGCACGGTCACCGCCGTCATGACGGCCGACGTGACCGTCGACGGACAACCCGCCGGCTCGTGCGTCACCCCGCCCAGCGTCGTCCGCTTCAACGGCAACTCCGCGTCCGGAAACCTTTCCTGCCGAGTCCCCTCGGCCGGGCCGGTCTTCGCGACGGCGATGGCGACGAAGAAGGCACGGGCCGAGGCCCAGTCCAGGGCCTCCGGCGGCAGTCCGGTCCCCTATCGGGTCTCCACCCGCGCCTGGGCCGAGATCGACGCACAAGCCCTGGCCGTGGGCGAGGTGAACCGGCTCGTCGAGCAGGTCCGGCAGGAACGACGCAGCCCTCATCGATGAGCGGGTGGCCATGGACACGGCCAGGGCGAGGGCCGAGGCCCGGAAGACCGGTAAGTCCGAGGCCGAAGCGGCCGCGGATGCGAAGCGAAGGGGTGCCTCGAGGTGTGCAGGCCTCTGACCAACAGCGCCGGCGGCAAGGTCGACGGGGCGTGATGCCGGGCAAGGGTGCGGGTGTGCGAACCTTCTGGTTCCCGGACGGCGGCGAGTTACCCCCCGGCACTGCGTGAGGGACGGCTCCTACACTGCGCACCCTGGACGTACGCAGGCGGGACGGAGTGACGTGGCGTGAGCGGGGAAATGCCGAAGAGCGTGGAGACCTTTGCCTGCTCGGCGTCCTTCGCCCGGGCCAGAGCATTCGTGGCCGCTTGTGTGGAGCGTACGGCTGGAGTCCTCTTCTGGGCCGCGGCGGAGTCCGGGGCGGAGGCTGCTCCGGAAGCCTGTTTCCAGGCGCTGGACCTGCTGTGGGAAAGCGGCCCGGTGGATGAGGAAAGGGTGAGCGAGCTCTACGACGCCCTGGGGGAACTGCTCGAGGAGGCATCGGAAAGCCCGGTCGAAGGGGCGGAGGCGATTGCCGCCGAAGGCACCGATGTGCTGCGGACAGGCTTGGGATTCCTCTTGTGGGGCAATCCCGAGGGGGCCTCTCAGATCTCCCTGGCGGTACGGGAATTCGTGAGCGAACTCGGCGAGCGCTGCGACGTCGATCTGCTGGAGAGGGAGGACGAGGCGCAGAACCGGGACGTCGTGACGCTCACGTCCTGGGGCGACGGATCCGCGTCGCCCGACGCGCCGTCCTCGCTGCGCGCGGCGGCGTCCGAGGTCGGGCGGGAGTATCTGGCGGCTGCTGTGGCCCGGTACCGGGGCGGTACGGGGAGCGCCGGTGCGCCGGAAGCCTCCCTCAGGGTCTACGCGGTCCTCGACCGGTCGGCCGTCATCGCCAAGCACGCGGCCGCCCCACGGCACTACGGCGTCGTGGGGCGCATCGTCGCGGGCCGGGGCGCGGGACGGTACCTCCGGGTGGACCGGCAGGCGGACCTGGCCGAGACGCCTTATGAGCCCGAGGAGCTCGGGGAGCCGCCCGCGGAGCTCACGGGAGTCTCCATCCGCGTGGCCGACGATCCCGCGATGGAGAGCAACTGCGTCGGGGAGTGGGTCGAGGACTGGGCGGCCGTCGAGGAGACCTTCGAGCGGGACGGCCGTCGGGTGGACTGGCCCTCCCGCTGACGCCCCGCTCCGCCGAACGCGACGGGCCGCGCCCCGCACCCCCGAAGGGTGCGGGGCGCGGCCCGTACACGATCATGGCTCGCGGCGTCAGGCGCGCGCCACGCCCTCCGCACGAGCGGCGGCGGCGACCGCGGCGGTGACCGCCGGGGCCACGCGCTCGTCGAACGGCGACGGGATGACGTAGTCCGCGGCGAGGGCGTCGCCCACCACGTCCGCCAGCGCGTTCGCCGCGGCGATCTTCATGCCCTCGGTGATCCGGGAGGCCCGGACCTGGAAGGCGCCCGCGAAGATGCCCGGGAAGGCCAGCACGTTGTTGATCTGGTTCGGGTAGTCGCTGCGACCCGTGGCCACGACCGCGGCGTACTTGTGCGCCACGTCCGGGTGGACCTCCGGGTTCGGGTTGGCCATGGCGAAGACGAACGCGTCCTTCGCCATCGACGCGACCGCCGGCTCCGGCACCGTGCCGCCGGACACTCCGATGAAGACGTCCGCGCCGGCCAGCGCGCTCTCCAGCGAGCCGGTGAGCCCGGCACGGTTGGTGAGCTCGGCGAGCTCCCGCTTGACCGCCGTGAGGTCCTCACGGTCCCGGCTCACGATGCCCTTGCGGTCGGCGACCGCGACATCGCCGATGCCGGCCTCCAGCAGGAACTTCGCGATGGCGACACCCGCCGCGCCCGCGCCCGAGATGACCGCGCGCAGGTCACCGAGACCCCGCCCGGTCAGCTTGGCCGCGTTGCGCAGGGCCGCCAGCGTCACCACGGCCGTGCCGTGCTGGTCGTCGTGGAACACCGGAATGTCCAGGCGCTCCTGGAGCTTGCGCTCGATCTCGAAGCACCGCGGCGCCGAGATGTCCTCCAGGTTCACTCCACCGAAGGACGGGGCGAGCCGCACGACGGTGTCCACGATCTCGTCCGTGTCCGTCGTCGCGAGCGCGATCGGCACCGCGTCCACGCCGCCGAACTGCTTGAACAGGATCGCCTTGCCCTCCATCACGGGGAGCGAGGCCTCCGGGCCGATGTCGCCGAGGCCGAGCACGGCCGTACCGTCCGTGACGACGGCGACGACCTTCGATTTCCAGGTGTAGTCGTGGACGAGCTCCGGCTGCTCCGCGATCGCGGTGCACACCTTGGCGACGCCGGGCGTGTACGCGAGGGACAGGTCGTCCTTGTCCCGCACCGGCACGGTGGCCTGCACAGCCATCTTGCCGCCGCGGTGCAGCGCGAAGGCCGGGTCCAAGTCCAGACCGGACTCCCCGACGTCGCTGCGAGGATTGACGATCTCCGCTGCCATTTTCGTTTGACCCCTTAGGTCTTCATCAGTTGAGGGTGGCCACTCCTGGTTGAGGAGGGGTGGGCGGGCACCGCGTCCGTTACGTACTCGACGTCCGTTACGTCCGCGCGGGCGCGCCGCACAACGCGCCCTGAGCCCCGGATGAGGGGTGTAAGGATCCTTCTTACCGGACAGACGGCACCGCCGACGAGTCGATATCCGCACGGTGACGCGACTCATAGCGGACTATGGGGACAAGTCCGCACGACATCGCATCGCACTCGTCCACGGTACGAAACCGTCCACATCGCGAGAGTCACCGAAGATTTTCCGGCTGGAGGAAGGTGTCTCCACAGAAGGTCCGGTCTCGGTGGACCGGATGGTTGAGGTTCGGGGGTCACCCGTTATCCGATTTTGACATGCGCGGCCCCCTGATTGCGCCCGTCCGAATGGCAAGATGCCGTAATCACACAAGGTCGCGGCACCCGAAGAGGTGTGCACGGCCCACTGGCAACTCCCACACCCGCCGGAGGAACCCGACCATGACCGCAAGCACCACCCACCGCCCCACCGCCGCGCGGACCCGGACGTCCCGCCTCGCCGCGGCCGGCGCGATCGCGGTCGCCGGCGCCCTGCTGCTGACCGCCTGCGGCGACCAGACCGCGGGCAACGGCGCCGCGCGGACGCCCGACGCGGCCGGCGCCCCGCTCGCCGAGATGCTCCCCCAGGCGATCCGCGACAAGGGCGAGATCAAGGTCGGCTCCGACATCGCGTACCCGCCGGTCGAGTTCAAGGACGGCTCCGGCAAGACCGTGGGTATCGACCCGGACATCGCGGACGCGCTCGGCAAGCAGCTCGGTGTGACGTTCAAGTTCGAGAACGGCACCTTCGACACGCTGATCACGGGCCTGCGCTCCAAGCGGTACGACATCGCCATGTCGGCCATGACGGACACCAAGGACCGCCAGGAGGGTGTCGACTCCGAGACCGGCAAGAAGGTCGGTGAGGGCGTCGACTTCGTCGACTACTTCACGGCCGGTGTCTCGATCTACACCAAGAAGGGCGACGACAAGGGCATCAAGACCTGGGCCGACCTGTGCGGCAAGAAGATCGTCGTGCAGCGCGGCACGGTCTCCGAGGACCTCGCCAAGGCCGAGAGCACCAAGTGTGAGAAGGCCAAGAAGGGCAAGATCACGATCGAGGCCTTCGACAACGACCAGCAGGCCCAGACCCGGCTGCGCGCCGGTGGCGCGGACGCCGGCTCCTCCGACTTCCCGGTCGCGGCCTACGCCGTGAAGACCTCGGGCGGCGGCAACGACTTCCAGATCGTCGGCGAGCAGGTCGAGGCCGCTCCGTACGGCATCGCCGTCGCCAAGAACAACACCGAGCTGCGCGACGCGCTCAAGGCCGCGCTCGACGCGATCATCAAGAACGGCGAGTACAAGAAGATCGTCGACAAGTGGGGCGTCGACGCCGGCGCGGTGACCGAGGCCAAGATCAACGGCGGCTCCTGACCACACACGGTCAGGACTCCGACTCGGGCACTGAAAGGCTCATTGTGACTGTCGACATCGAAAAGACGGGCCCGGAGGACGCACCGCCGCCGCCACCCGCCGGACCTGAGGCCATCAAGGCCATCCCGGTCCGGCACTACGGCCGGTACGTCGCCGCCGTCGTCGCGATCGCGCTGTTCGCCGCGATCGTCTACGCCTTCTCACAGGGCAAGATCAACTGGGGCGTCGTCCCGGACTTCTTCTTCGACCAGCGCATCCTCGACGGCGTCGGCCAGACGCTGCTGCTGACCGTCCTGTCGATGGCCATCGGCATCGTCGGCGGCGTGCTCCTCGCGGTGATGCGGCTCTCGCACAACCCGGTGACCTCGTCGATCGCCTGGTTCTACATCTGGTTCTTCCGCGGTACCCCGGTCCTGGTCCAGCTGTTCGTCTGGTTCAACCTCGGCCTGGTCTTCGAGTACATCAACCTCGGACCGTTCTACAAGGACGAGTGGTCCGACTTCATGACGCCGTTCCTGACGGCGCTGCTGGGTCTGGGCCTGAACGAGGCCGCCTACATGGCGGAGATCTGCCGGGCCGGTCTGCTCGCGGTCGACGAGGGCCAGACCGAGGCCTCCCACGCCCTCGGCATGAGCCACGGCAAGACCCTGCGCCGGATCGTGATCCCGCAGGCGATGCGCGTGATCGTGCCGCCCACGGGCAACGAGGTCATCAACATGCTGAAGACGACCTCGCTGGTGGCCGCGGTGCAGTACCCCGAGCTGCTGCGCTACGCCCAGGACATCGGCCAGACCTCCGGCGCACCGGTCGAGATGCTGTTCCTCGCCGCCGCCTGGTACCTGATCCTGACCTCGGTCCTGAGCGTCGGCCAGTACTACCTTGAGCGGTACTACGCACGCGGCAGCAGCCGTAGCCTGCCGCCCACCCCCTGGCAGAAGGTCAAGGCAAGCGTGTTCTCGGTGCGTCGCCCGAAGGGAGTCACGGCATGACCGCCATCCCCATGGTCAAGGCCGAGGGCGTCCACAAGTCCTTCGGCCACGTCGATGTCCTCAAGGGCATCGACCTGGAGGTCGCCCCGCGCGAGGTGTTCTGCCTCATCGGGCCCTCCGGTTCCGGTAAGTCGACCTTCCTGCGGTGCATCAACCACCTGGAGAAGATCAACGCCGGCCGGCTGTACGTCGACGGCGATCTCGTCGGCTACCGCCAGAAGGGCGACAAGCTGTACGAGCTCAAGGACAGCGAGGTGGCCCTCAAGCGCCGGGACATCGGCATGGTCTTCCAGCGCTTCAACCTGTTCCCGCACATGACGGCCATAGAGAACGTCATGGAGGCCCCGATCCAGGTCAAGAGCGAGGCCAAGGCCGTGGCGCGCGAGCGGGCCGCCCGTCTGCTGGACCGGGTGGGCCTGGCCGACAAGGCCGGGAACTACCCCTCCCAGCTCTCCGGCGGTCAGCAGCAGCGCGTCGCCATCGCCCGCGCGCTGGCGATGGAGCCGAAGCTGATGCTCTTCGACGAGCCGACGTCGGCCCTCGACCCGGAGCTGGTCGGCGACGTCCTCGACGTCATGCGCGGCCTCGCCGAGGACGGCATGACGATGGTCGTCGTCACGCACGAGATGGGCTTCGCCCGTGAGGTCGGCGACTCGCTGGTCTTCATGGACGGCGGCGTGGTGGTCGAGTCCGGGAATCCGCGTGATGTCCTGACGAACCCGCAGCACGACCGTACGAAGTCGTTCCTGTCGAAGGTGCTGTAGCCAAAACCCGAACAGGGCGGGTGCGGGGCGCGTCACGGGCCCCGCACCCGCCCTGTTCGTATGCCGGAGACACGGCGGGTGCGGCAGGTGCGGAGGGTGCGGCTACTTCACCGCGAGTACGAGGGAGTCGCTCGGGGACGCCCAGACGGCCCGCGACTCGGCGAAGCCGGCGGCGCGCAGGGTGCGGATGTGCCAGTCGGCGGAGGGGGTGTCGCCGTCGGCGTGCTCGCCGTAGATCTCGAAGCGGCGGGCGGTCGGCTCGGCCAGGACCGGGTCCTTGGCGGCCAGGGCCCACCAGTCGACCCAGTCGAGCACTCCGGCGGCGCGGGCCCGGTCCATGGCGGCGTGCCGGTGGGCGCGCTCGGCGGCGTTGATGCGGGGCGTGGTCTCGTCGATCATGTGGTCGGCGTTCAGGAAGACCCCACCGTCCGCGACGAGCCCGGCGAGCTGTCCGTACAGCGTCGCGAGCGGTTCGCTGTGCAGCCAGTGCAGCGCGGTGGAGGTGAGGACGGCGTCGTACGTCGCGTGCGGGAGGACCGAGGTCCAGTCGGGGTCCTTGAGGTCGGCGGTGACGAAGGTGACGCGGTCGTCCCCGGCGAAGTACCCCTCGGCGATCGTCAGCAGGGCGGGGTCGAGATCCACACCGACGCTCACCGCCTTCGGGAACCGCTTGAGCGCCCGGTCCGTAATACTTCCCGTACCGCACGCGAGATCCAGGATCCTCGGCTCGGGGCCCACGACGGCCTCGACCATGTCCAGCATCACCCGGAACCGCTCCTCGCGATCGGGCATGTACCACTCCTGCTGGCGGTCCCAGCTCTCCTGCCAGGCCTGCCAGTCGGTTCCGGTCGCAGCGGTCTCCGTCACGGGATTCCCTCCAGTCCGTAATACCCTCGTAGGTAGGGCGTCCATTACCCGCCCCATCCGCCGACGACACTAGACCTCATCCGTAAGGACTACAAGTGGAACTGGCCTATTACTCGGACTACGCCGTCCGCCTGGTCAACACCGAAGAGCCCGCGCGCAACAAGGACTCCCTCACGTCGGTCGACGCGGTTCGCGAGCTCTTCGGTGAGTCCACCCAGATGGCGCGCCGCGCGACCGACGCCGACGTCACCCGGTTCCGTTCCGTACGGGCCCGGCTCCGCGCGGTCTTCACCGCGGCCGACTCCGGCAACCAGTCCCAGGCCGTCGACCTGCTCAACTCACTGCTGCTGGAATTCCCGGTCAGCCCGCAGATCTCGGGCCACGACTACCTCGACGACGAGGGCCGGCCACGCTGGCACATGCACCTCGCCGATCACCCCTCCAACGCGACCGCCGGCTACGCGGCGATCGCCGCGATGGGCCTCGCGTTCCACCTCACCGAGTTCGGCGCCGACCGGCTCGGCCTCTGCCAGGCCGCCCCCTGCCGCAACGCCTACCTCGACACCTCCACCAACCGCTCCCGCCGCTACTGCTCCGACCGCTGCGCGACCCGCGCCAACGTCGCCGCCTACCGGGCCCGCAAGCGCCTGGAGGCCGAGCGGTCCGAGAGCACGGGCCGCAGCGCCGACAGTGCCCAGGCCAGCGCTCCGCGCGCCGACGCCTGATCCGCCCTGCGCGGGCGGTACCGGACCCGTACGCGCCCCAGCAGCAGCTCATCGGGCACCGCCCCGAACACCCGGCTGTCCCCTTCCGCGTACGGGTTGTCCCCCAGCACCCACCAGCCGCCCTCGCGCCGCTCGGCGATCCGCTTCACGATCAGCAGATCCTGCTGCAACGGATGCCGCATCACGGCCACGTCCCCGGGCCTGACCCCGGCGCCGTAATGCACCAGCACCTGGTCCCCGTGCGCCAGCGTCGGATACATGGAGGGCCCCGTCACCTCGGCGATACCGAAGGGCACCGTCGCCTCCCGCCCCTGTTCCGTCATCGTCCACCTCCCCGGCCTCTGACCGGTCGCGCTCCCACGGTACGTTCCGCCAGCGGTCGTATCCGCACCCTGGACTTTTGGCCTAAGCCCCAGGGGCCACTCGCGAAAAGCCGTCCCTCACGGAGTAATGTCCCACCTGAGAAGACGATCACGAGGAAGGACAGCTCAATGCTCTCCCGCCTGTTTGCCCCCAAGGTGAAGGTCAGCGCCCACTGCGACCTCCCTTGCGGCGTGTACGACCCGGCCCAGGCCCGCATCGAGGCCGAGTCGGTCAAGGCCGTCCAGGAGAAGATGGCCGCCAACGACGACCCGCACTTCCAGGCCCGCGCCACGGTCATCAAGGAGCAGCGCGCGGAGCTCGCGAAGCACCACGTGTCGGTGCTGTGGAGCGACTACTTCAAGCCGCCGCACTTCGAGAAGTACCCGGAGCTCCACCAGCTCGTCAACGACGCCCTGAAGGCGCTCTCCGCGGCCAAGGCCTCGTCGGACCCGAAGACCGGCGAGAAGGCCCTGGAGCTCATCGCCGAGATCGACCGGATCTTCTGGGAGACCAAGAAGGCCTGACCCGTCGCCGCCCCCTACAGGGGTCGCGCCGCAGGTCGACGGCGAACGAGCGGCCCGATCATCCACGATGATCGGGCCGCTCCGTCGTTCACTGCCGCCTTCCGGTGCCCCGCTCGGGCCGCCGGGGCGTCCGGGGGGCGTCAGGCGCGGCAGCGCAGCATCTCCAGCGGGGGGTTGGCGTGGAAGTCCGCCCAGTGGTCCGCGCCGAACTCGCGCACGCCGGCCTCCGACACCGTCAGCGGGACCCAGGTCAGCTCGCTGAATCCGGCCGCCTGCAGGGACGTCTCGTAGACGTCGCGGCGCGGGCGGTTGGCGGTGAACGAGACCGGCTGGTCGAGCAGCGCCGTGGTCCGGACCTTCGGTCCGGTCCCGCCCTCCTCGCCCGTGAGCTCGGTGCGGAAACCGTACTTCTCCGGGGTCGGCCCGTCGAAGCGGTAGTCGGGCGACTGGTTGAGCAGGAAGATCTCGCCGCCGGGCTTCAGGCTCCGGTGGATGTTGCGGCACATCCGCTCCGCGGTGGCGGTGTCCGGCGCGTAGTTGAGCAGCTGGACCGCCAGGACGATGTCGAACTGCCGCTCGAAGGACCGCAGCTCGGACACATCGCCCACCTCGTAGCTGATGCCCAGCGGGTCGGCCTTCTCGATCGCCTCCGACACGGCGACCATTTCGCTGGAGATGTCGATGCCGAGCACCTCCGAGGCGCCGCGCCGCTTGAACTCCCGGCTGTAGAAGCCGGTGCCCGAAGCCAGGTCGAGGACCGACTTGCCGCGCACGTCCCCGACCAGGTTCAGGAAGCTGGGCACCACTACGTACTGCTCCAGCGGCAGGGCCTTGAAGCCCTCGTACGCCTCACCGATCTCGTCGTACTGCTGCGCGCTCATCGTGCTGTTCTCCCCTGCGTGTGGTCGTACCCTTGGCCTCGGCGCCCGTCCCCGGTGCACGCCGCGGCCTCTGCTCGGCAGTCTCTACGAGCCCTGACGGATCGTCGTACTGGCAGAAGCCACAAAAATCCGGACATCCTCCCGGCCGCATGTACGGGTACCCGGCTCGGCGCACAGCGGGCCATCGGACGGCCAACGCACCTGCATGCCGCCGTATGTGACGAGAAATCAGGAGCGGCGGGGCCGCGACGGCACCGCTGAACCGCTAACGACTCCCGCTGACACTCCGGCGACGCTCCCGAGGGGCTTCCGCCGCCAACAGGATCCCCGCCAGCACAGCGGTGGAGACCGCGGATGCCGCCGCCGTCACCCGGACCCTTTGCGGTACGTCGTCGACCGCTCTGCGCTCTCCGCCCTCCAGCACGCACACGGTGCGCAGGGTGAGGAATTCGACGTCGTAGTCCACCGCCCCCTTCAGCTGGCTCCTGCACGGGTGGTTGTAGGGAAACGGAGCCGAGTCCGCCCCGCCGTCCTGCGCCACGGCGACGGTCGACATCAGGGTGAGCGCGCCCCATGAGTAGGAGGCCGTGGCCGTCGCGGCACAGGCATAGGCGACAACGAGGAGCACACGGCGCCATCCGGACCGGTGCCCGTCTCCCGGCAGGGCGGCTCCGAGGCACCGGAGCAGGAAGAAGACGACCAGCGCGAGGGCGGCAAGGAATGCCACCGGTATAAAAAGGATCACGCTGGCCCCTTCCGTCGAGCTCGGCTGTTCACGGTAACTCCGCTTGTTGCCCGCTCAGTTCCCCGGCAGCGGAATCGCCGACAGGGCGGGCAGGAGCGACTCCTCCTCGTAGTCGAGGTGCGCTCGCAGCTCCCCGGACAGCCGGTCCAGCTCGGCGCGGAAGCGCGTGGGATCGGCCGTGCGGATGTCCGCCAGGAGGGCGAGCAGCTCGCCGTTGAGGCGGGCGATCGTGTGGTGTTCGGCCGCGAGGCGGTCGAACACCTCGGACAGGTGGGGGTTCCGGCTCGCGAGGGCGGGGAAGAGGTGGGCGTCCTCGCTGGTGTGGTGGAACTCCAGGGACTGGCAGAACGCCAGGCAGTGCTGCCGGAGCTGAAGCCCGAGGCCCGGCGCGGGCGGCTCGCCGGGGCCCTGGTGGGTCGCGCGGGCGGCGAGGTGGGCTTCGGACTCGGCGCGGATGTGGTCCAGTTGGGCGCGCAGCCAGGTGTGGACCTCCATGAGTTTGTCGGCGACGTTGGCGGCGGGGCGCGGTGCGTCCCCCTCGGCCGGGCCGGAGCGCTCAAGGATCACGACCGGCAGGGTGCGCGTGGTGCGGGTCTGGTAGTCCGCGTAGCCGGGCTCCGCGCGCGTCACGTGCGCGAAGAGCTGGTCGCGCCGGGCGCCCTCGGCGGGGACGGCGACGGCTTCGTACGCGTCGGTGCCGATCTCGACGCGTACGAGCGGGTGGGCGAGCAGGTTGTGGAACCAGGCGGGATGGCGGGGCGCGCCGGCCGCGGACGCCACGATCAGGAGCAGGTCGCCGTGGCGGACGTAGCCGAGGGGGACGGTGTGCTCCTTGCCCGAGCGGGCGCCGGTGGTGGTCAGCAGGAGCAGGTCGCCGCCCTCGAAGGGCCCGCCGACCTTTCCTCCGTTGGCGCGGAACTCTTCGATGATCGCGTGGTTGAAGGACTGGGGCATGCGGTGTCGGTCTCCGGAGGGTATGTCCGCAGTACGTGCGGTGAAGGGGAAAGGGGAGGAGAGATGCGCGCATCGAGTCGATACGGCGGCACGCGACACGGGCGTACAGATGTACGGGGGTGTACGGGTGTGAACAGCCGCGGGACGACGCGCGCGAAAGGGCGCTGACGTCAGGCGGCGCAGGGTGCGGAGTGTGAACTCATGGCATCGTCCCTGGTGAAGGTGCTCGCCCGGCTGCCGACCTGCCCACTGCTCTTTGGTCGGCGCCACGCGGCACGCTGATCATTAGAACCACCTGGCAGCCGTCTGTCAACGCCCGCCCGCGCCCCCTTGCAAGCATTCGGCCACCGCCCCCGGGCATGGCTGCACACGCCACGACGGAAGCACGGAAGCACGGAAGCCACGACGGGGGACGTCATGTCAGGAGAACGGCTGCGCGACCTGCTGCCGTGGAGCGAGGCGGTAGCACCGAGTTCGACCTCGCGCCGGCCGTCGGCTCACAGGGAGTGGAGCAGCTGCGCGCCTCACTGATCCGGCTGCCGCACGGCGCGGGCCACATGAAACTGTCGCGGAGGAACGACGACCGCGTGCCGGGGGCGCCCCGCAGCGTCGGCGGAATGGGACGTCAGCCCCGCCGGCCGGGCTCGCCACCAGCGCGCCCGGCCGGCGTCGCCCAATCCGGGGACAGACCCGCACCCGCTCGGGTTGAATCCAGAGCGACCGCGTAATGGCTTGATCCGTCCCCGGGAGGACACCATGACCGAGCGCCCCGACACCCTGTACGAGGCCGTGGGCGGCGACGACGCCCTGCAGCGGCTGGCCGACTCGTTCTACGAGGCCGTGCTCGCCGATGCCCTGCTCGCGCCGGTCTTCGCGCACTTCACCCCGGCCCACAAGGACCATGTCGCGGTCTGGCTCGCCGAAGTCTTTGACGGACCCGCCCGGTTCACCGAGGAGCTCGGTGGCCACCAGGCACTGCTGCGGGCCCATCTGGGGCTGGCCATCACCGAGGAGCAGCGGCTGCGGTGGATGGAGCTGATGACGGTGGCGGTGGAGAAGGAGCTCCCGGACGACGAGCCGCTGCGCCGCCGGGTGCTGGAGTACTTCGACTGGGGGACGCGCATCGCGCTCGAGGTCTCGGCCGGGCCGGTGGGCCAGGATCTCGGGGATCCCGGCCCGACGCCGCGCTGGCGCTGGGACGGCCACAGCTGAGTGGCCGCCCGGTCAGGCCGTTTCGAGGAGCCTGCCGTCGATCGTCGTGCCCGGCGGCAGCTGGCGCCGGATGCGGCCGAGCGCCTCGTCGAAGTCGCCGCCCGCGATCCCGGACTCGTACGCCGCACCGCCGAAGTGCAGCGTCAGGTTCAGGTCCACCCGCTCGGGTCGGCCGTCGGGCGCGCGATCGCCGAGGGTCAGCAGGCAGCTGAGGGTGGCCGGCTGCGCCGAGACGGCCATCCCCATGTCCCATTCCAGTACGGAGCCGGCGAGGGCCTCCCCCGAGCCCGCCACGCCCAGGGCGGCGAAGCTCGGGCCCTCGTACTCAACTCCCCTGATACGGGTGCGCACTTCGCGGGTTTCCCCGGCGACCGCGACCGTGAGCGCGATCGCTTCCGCACCCCGGCGGTCCCGGTACCAGCCGGTCCAGACTTCCGTCGACTCCGATGACATGGCGCGGACTGTAGCGGTATGACTGGCTCCGCCGTACAGCAGGCCACCCCTCGAACACTCCGCTAGACGGCCGAACCCGCGGTCGAACCCGCCGAGGTCTCCCCGTCCGGCTTCTCGGTACTCGACACACAGTCGGGGTTGCGGCAGGGTTCCGGGACCCATTCGGGGACGAATGCCCCGAGGACCTTGCGCCGTTTGATGACGGTACCGACAGGCTGCCCGCAGGCCGGGCACACGTACTCGCCGTGCGGGCGGCGGCCGGTCCGACGACCTTCGCTGCCCATAGGTCCAGGATAGGACGGCATGCCCACGACGGACAGCGCTCGGAGCCGCCGCTACCGCTTCCGGGTGTACTGCCGTACGACGACGCCGTTGCCGAAGCTGCGCACCCAGTCCAGCGTGAAATCGGTGACGGCGAAGTCCGTGCCGAACATGGGCATGCCCGCGCCGTACACCTGCGGATATGTCTTGATCACCAGCTCGTCGATCTCGTCGAGCAGTTCGCCGGCGACCTGTGAGCCGCCGCAGAGGTAGATGTCGAGCTCGCCGTCCTCCGCCTTGAGCTCGCGGACCTTGCCGACCAGGTCCTCGGAGATGATCTCGACGTTCGGATCCGGGGACTTGTCGAGGGTGCGCGAGGCGACGTACTCACGCAGCTGGGCGTACGGGCTGGTGACGCCGGTGTCCAGCGCCAGCTGGTAGCTGGCCCGGCCCTGGATCAGCGTGTCGAAACGCTTGTTCTCGGCGTCGCCGATGCCCATCGCCGCGCGCCCCTGGGCCGGGATGGTGTCCGGGTACTCGGCCACCATGAACTCCAGGAAGTCCGCCTCCACGAAGCTGAACATGGAGGTGGCATCGCCGTTCGGGTCGCCGATGAAGCCGTCGATCGAGCAGGCGATGAAGTAGGTGAGCTTGCGCAAGTCGGTCCTCTTGATTCTGTCGGGTATGTCTGTCGCGTGCTTCTGCCGGGCGCCGCGCTCAGAACCACTTCGGTTATAGTGCTCCAGATGTAGTGGTTACGCAAGAGCCTTTTTCGGAAGGCATGGTGTGAGGAGGTACGACGGGACGTGGCCAGGAACCCTGAGCGCAGGATCGCCCTCGTCGACGCCGCGATCGAGGTGCTCGCCCACGAAGGGGCCCGAGGCCTCACGTTTCGTGCCGTCGACAGCAAGGCCGGGGTACCGGCGGGGACGGCGTCCAACTACTTCGCGAGCCGCGACGATCTGTTCACTCAGACGGGCGCGCGGATCTATGTGCGTATGACGCCGAAGCCGGAGGAGGTCGACGACGCGATGCGGCCCGCGCCGACGCGCGAGCTGTACGTGGAACTGATGCGCTGGCTGGTGCGGCGCATGACCGTCGAGCGCACCGGTTATCTCGCACTGCTGGAGCTTCGGCTGGAGGCCACGCGGCGCCCGGCGCTGCAGGCCGAGCTCAACCGGGCGATCCGAGCCGATCTGGAGACGAACCGCCGCTTCCATCTCGACTCCGGGCTGCCGGGCGACGCGGATGCCTTCCTCGTGATCTATCTCGCCATGACGGGCCTGCTGCTGGAGCACTTCACCCTGCCGCAGGTGCTGGCCGACCGGGACCTGGACGACCTCGTCGAGACCGTCGTCACCCGGATCATCCCCGAGAAGTGACCTGACCGGCGCCGGGCTCCCGCCACATGGGGTACATGTGCGGGCCGTCGGGAAGATCGACCGTACGGCCCGTGAAGGCGAAGCCGAGGCGCTCGTACAGCCGGCTGCTGCGCTCGCTGCTCGCCTCCAGATAGGCGGGCACCCCGTCGCGGTCGCAGCGCTCCAGGACCGGGAGGATGAGCGCGGTGCCGAGCCCCCGGCCCTGGTGCCGCGGGGACACGGCGATCAACATCAGATACGCGTGCGCCCGGTCGTGCGGATGCGCCTCGCCGGTCAGCCTGCCCACGAGCTCGGCCCGTTCGTTCTCCGGGCCGGCGATCTCGCGCATCCGTACCGGTGTGTCGTCGTCCTCCTCGGGCGGGCCGGCCGGTACGTGGAGCCAGAGCGCCGCGGCCGTACCGTCCTCCGTCATATCGACCCAGCCCCCGGCCAGCGCGCTGTCGAGGAAGACTCCGAGGAAGGCGCCGTGCACCTTGCGGCGGTCGTCCTCGTCCGGGAAGACCCAGCTGCTCACCGGGTCGTGCATGAAGGCCTCGTCGAGCAGCCCCACCACGGTGTCGCGGTCGCCCCGCCCCGCCTGCCGTATCCGTACGCCCACGTCCGGGCCCCTCTCTCAGATCGTCGGCAGGTCATCAACCCGCCGTGGAGATCTTAGAGTTGGAGCCCGGCTCGCGGCTTGTCCGGAGGGCTCAGCGGGCGCGGCGTGTGACGAATTCCGCCAGGGACAGCAGGTCCCCCGCCGCGGCGAGGTCCGGCACCGCGCGGGACAGCTGCTGAACGGCGCGTGCCATCCGGTCGGCCGCCTGGAGCTGCGCCCAGTCCCGGCCGCCCGCGCGCTCCACGGCCGCGGCGGCCCGGTCCACTGCCTGCTCGTCCATCGGCTTGCGGTAGAGCTCGGCCAGCTCCGCGCCCGCCGCCGTGCCCGAGTTCAGCGCGGCCACCACCGGCAGCGACTTCTTGTGCGCGGCCAGATCCGCACCGGCCGGTTTGCCCGTGCGGTCCGGGTCGCCGAAGATCCCGATCAGGTCGTCGATGAGCTGGAAGGCCAGCCCGGCCTCCCGGCCGAAGGCGTCCATCGCGGCGATCTCGTCCTCACCCGCGCCCGCGTACAGCGCGCCGAGCGCGCAGGCGCAGCCCAGCAGCGCCCCCGTCTTGGCCGTGGCCATCGCGAGGCACTCGTCGAGCGACACGTCCTCCGGGCCGCGCTGCTCGAAGGCGCAGTCCGCCTGCTGGCCGGCGCACAGCTCGATCACACAGGCCGCGAGCCGGGCCGAGGCCGCGGGGGATGCCGGGTGCCGGTCCTCCGCGAGCAGCCGCAGCGCCAGGGCGAGCATGGCGTCGCCCGCGATGATGGCGTCCGGAGTGCCGAACACCGTCCACGCGGTGGGCCGGTACCGGCGGGTCGTGTCCTCGTCGATGACGTCGTCGTGGAGCAGGGTGAAGTTGTGCGCGAGCTCCACCGCGACCGCGGCCCGGACGGCGTCCTGCGGATCCCCGCACAGCGCTCGCGTGGCGGCGAGCACCAGGGCGGGGCGGATCGCCTTGCCCGCCGATCCGGCGGCAGGGGTGCCGTCGGCGTGCTCCCAGCCGAAGTGGTACATCGCCACACGTCGTAGGGAACCGGGCAGCGATTCGACGGTGTCCCGCAGCCGGGGATTGACGGCGCTGCGGGTGCGCTCCAGGAGCACCGCCGCCTCGTGGCCCTCGGCGGCGGCGGCATCCGTGCTGGTCATGGTCACGGTCACGTCCTCTGTGCAGGGGGCGGGGGCGGCGCCGGGCCACCCCCGCCGGATCAGTGAGCCGGCGGAACCGGAGAGCTCACGAAGGGGTCAGCGCCAGCGGCTGACCTCGACGTTCTCCAGCACGCCGAGGGCGTCGGGCACGAGGATCGCCGCCGAGTAGTAGGCGGTGACCAGGTAGGAGATGATCGCCTGCTCGTCGATGCCCATGAAGCGGACCGACAGGCTCGGCTCGATCTCGTCCGGGATGCCGCTCTGCTGCAGGCCGATCACGCCCTGGTCGTCCTCGCCCGTACGCATGCACAGGATCGAGGTCGTCCTGGCGTCCGAGATCGGGATCTTGTTGCAGGGGAAGATGGGCACTCCACGCCAGGTGGGAATGCGGTTCCCGCCGATTTCCACGCTCTCCGGGACGAGACCGCGCTTGTTGCACTCGCGGCCGAAGGCGGCGATGGCGCGGGGATGGGCGAGGAAGAGCTTGGAGCCGCGCCGCCGGGACAGCAGCTCGTCCATGTCGTCCGGGCTGGGCGCACCGTCGTGCGGCTGGAGCCGCTGCCCGTAGTCGCAGTTGGCCAGGAGCCCGAACTCCCGGTTGTTGATGAGCTCGTCCTCCTGGCGCTCGCGCAGCGCCTCGACCGTCAGCCGCAACTGCTGCTCGGTCTGGTTCATCGGCTGGTTGTAGAGGTCCGCCACCCGGCTGTGGACCTTCAGCACGGTCTGGGCGACGCTCAGTTCGTACTCGCGCGGGGCCGCCTCGTAGTCGACGAACGTATGCGGAATGACCGCTTCGCCGACATGGCCCGCGGAGAGGTCGATGGCGGCCTCGCCGAATTTGTTGGTCCGCTGGCTGGGAAGCGCCAGCTGTGCGAGGAGATGGGCGCCGAGCCCCTCCGCCCGCTCCGCCAGGTTCAGCACATCCGGCCGGGTCAGCTCCAGCGCGACGCACGCGGTGGCCGCACGGGCTGTCCATCCCCATACCGCGTCGCCGTCGATCAGCGACTCGTCACCGAAGTGGGCTCCGTCGGCGAGGACGCCGAGCACCGCCTCGTCGCCGTACGGACCCGTGCCGATCTGTTCCACACGGCCGTGCGCGAGCAGGAACACCCGGTCCGCCGATTCCCCCTTCGTGGCCAGCACGTCGCCGGGCGCGAACTCCACCTGCCGGCAGCGCTGTGCCAGCTCGGCGAGCACCGCCTCGTCGCCGAACCCGCGCAGCGTCGGCAGCTCTCCGAGCTCGGCCGGGATGACCTGGACCCGGTCCCCGGTCTGGATGAAGGTGACGCGCCCGTCTCCGACCGAATAGCTGAGACGCCGGTTCACCCGGTACGTACCGCCCTGCACCTGGACCCAGGGCAGCATGCGCAGCAGCCACCTGGAGGTGATCTCCTGCATCTGCGGCGCCGACTTGGTGGTGGTCGCCAGGTTCCGCGCGGCGGCCGTGCCGAGACTCTGCTGTGCCGGCAACGCCTGATCCCCGCGTACCTCGTCGCCAACCGAACCAACCGACATGAGACTCCCTCGCAATCATGGACTGACCTGCCGGAAAAAGCTTTCCACCACGGAGAGTCGGCTCGCCATTACACAAATGAGTGGGACTAGTCGGGGACGCGCGGGGAATGACACACGTTTTCCACTCCGTCGGAGCACGGCAGGGCCGGGCTCTCGCGCTGTCCGGATCGGCTCGTACTTTGTGCGAACGGAGCGCCCGGCCCGTCCGGTTGGGGTACAAGCGCGGTAACAGCGCGGAACGAGCGGCGGATTCCGCTTGTCGGCCTGTCCGCTCGCCCCGCTCCCTACCGCGATTCCGAAGGAGTCGGTCATGGCCCCACCCATGTCCGCCGGCAGGTTTCTCGACGTACTGCTCGACGAGGGGCTCACGGTCGTCCAGGTCGGCGACTGGCGCACCCACAACCGCAACCACAAGGGCCCCTGGGGGCCGGTGCACGGTGTGATGATCCATCACACCGTCACCAAGGGCACCGCGAACACCGTCCGTATCTGCCGGGACGGCTACGAGGCCCTGCCGGGACCGCTCTGTCACGGCGTCATCGCCAAGGACGGCAAAGTCCATCTGGTCGGCTACGGCAGAGCCAACCACGCCGGCCTCGGCGACGACGACGTCCTGCGCGCCGTCATCGCCGAGAGGGCGCTGCCGCGGGACAACGAGGCGAACACCGACGGGAACCGTCACTTCTACGGCTTCGAGTGCGAGAACCTCGGCGACGGCGAGGACCCGTGGCCCGCGGCCCAGCTGGAGGCCATCGAGAAGGCCGCGGCGGCGGTCTGCCGCCACCACGGCTGGACGGCACGGTCGGTGATCGGCCATCTGGAGTGGCAGCCGGGAAAGATCGACCCGCGGGGCTTCACCATGGCGTCGATGCGCGCCCGCATCGAGGAGCGGCTGAAGTGACACGGCCCGGCCGCCGAGGGGCGGCCGGGACGGCACGCACGTGACAATGACCAGGTGAACGCGTTCGACCTCAGCACTCTGCGCCCCCTGCTCCCCTCGCCCCTGGAGCGGGTCGAGGACGAACGCTTCACCCGGTTCGGCGTCCGTCTGCTGCTCAAGCGCGATGATCTGATTCACGCCGATCTTCCCGGCAACAAATGGCGCAAGCTGGCGCCCAATCTGCTCGCCGCGGCCGGCCGCCCCATGCTCACGTTCGGCGGCGCCTACTCCAACCATCTGCGCGCCACCGCCGCCGCGGGCCGGCTGCTCGGCTTCCGCACCATCGGGGTCGTACGCGGGGACGAACTGGCGGGCCGCCCCCTCAACCCGTCGCTCGCCCGGTGCGCGGCGGACGGCATGGTGCTGCGCTTCGTGGACCGGGCCACATACCGCCGCAAGGCCCGGCCGGAGGTGCTGAGCGCCCTCCTCGACCGCTTCGGCGACTGCTACGTCGTCCCGGAGGGCGGCAGCAACGCGCTGGCCGCACGCGGCTGTACCGGCCTCGGCCGGGAGCTGCGCGGCGTGGCGGACGTGGCCGCCGTGGCGTGCGGCACGGGCGGGACGCTCGCCGGGCTCGCGGCCGGGCTGGCGCCGGGGCAGCGGGCGATCGGCATCCCCGTACTCAAGGGCGGCTTCCTGGCCGAGGAGATACGCGGCCTGCAGCAGGACGCGTTCGGCGGCCCGGCGGGCGAGTGGTCGCTGGACGAGCGCTTCCACTTCGGCGGTTACGCCCGGAGCACCCCCGTGCTCGACGCGTTCGCCGATGACTTCGAGGCGCGGCACGGGCTGCCCGTCGAACGGCTCTATGTCGCCAAGATGCTCTATGGCCTTGTCGCCCTTGCCGAGGAGGGCGCGTTCGCGCCCGGAACGGCCGTCGCGGCCGTGATCACGGGCCACCCCGAGCCGTCCTGAGCCCCGGCCTTTCGGACCGCAGCCTTGCGGCCCTCGGTCTTGCCGCCCTCAGTCCTCCTGGCCCTCGCGGTAGGCCGCCGCCTCCTCCAGGTCGAGCCGGCGCAGCAGCGTACGCATCATCTCGTCGTCGATGCGCCGCTCGTCGCGCAGTCGTACGAAGACCTCGCGCTCGGACGCGATCACCTCCCGGGTGAGCCGCCGGTAGGTGTCGTCCGCGGACTCCCCGGTGACCGGGTCGACCGCTCCCAGCCGCTCCCAGACCGCGTTCCTGCGGCGCTCGATGACAGCGCGCAGCCGGTCCGCGAGCGGCTGCGGCAGGGTGTTGTGCTCGTCGGCGAGCAGCGCTTCGAGACGCTCCTCCGCCGCCCGGGACGCCTCGCTCTGGGCCTGGGCCTCCGCCAGTGTGAGCGCGTGCGGGTCACGCCGGGGCAGCCCCAGCGCCCGGATCAGCGGGGGCAGGGTCAGCCCCTGCACGACCAGCGTGCCGATCACGGTCGTGAAGGTCAGGAACAGCACCAGATTGCGGGCCGGGAAGGGCTCCCCGCCCTCCACGGTGAGCGGGATGGAGAAGGCGATGGCCAGGGAGACGACGCCGCGCATGCCCGCCCAGCCGACGATCACGGGCGCCCTCCAGTCCACGCCCGGCTCGCGCTCCCTGATCCGGCTCGACAGCTTGCGCGGTACGAACGTCGAGGGAAAGACCCAGACGAAGCGGGCCACGACGACGGCGACGAAGACCACCAGGGCGTACCAGAGGGCTTCGCCGACCTCGTAGCCGCCGAGCTCCCGGACGACGTACGCCAGCTGCAGTCCGATCAGCGCGAAGACGACGGATTCGAGGATGAAGGAGACCATCCGCCAGACGGCCTCCTCCTGGAGCCGGGTGGCGAAGTCGACCTGCCAGGCGCGATGGCCGAGGAAGAGGGCGACGACCACGACCGCGAGCACCCCAGACGCGTGGAACTGCTCGGCGACCGCGTAGGCGACGAAGGGGATGAGCAGGGAGAGGGTGTTCTGCAGCAGGGGTTCCCTCAGATGCGTACGCAGCCAGTGGATCGGCACCATCAGGACGAGGCCGACGCCGATGCCGCCGACCGCCGCGAGGGCGAATTCCCCGATGGCGCCGGACCAGCTCACACCCTCGCCGATGGCCGCGGCCAGCGCCACTTTGAACGCGGTGATCGCGGTGGCGTCGTTCACCAGGGACTCGCCCTGGAGGATCGTCGTGATGCGGTTCGGCAGGCCGAGGCGGCGGGCGATCGCGGTGGCCGCGACGGCGTCCGGCGGTGCCACGACCGCGCCGAGCACGAGCGCGGCGGTCAGCGGCAGGTCGGGCACCAGCAGATAGGCGAGGTAACCGACCGTGACGGTCGCGAAGAGCACATAGCCGACCGAGAGCAGCGCGACGGGCCGGATGTTGGCCCGCAGATCGAGATACGAGCTGTCCACGGCGGCCGTGTGCAGCAGCGGGGGCAGGATCAGCGGCAGCACGATGTGCGGGTCGAGGGTGTAGTCCGGCACCCCGGGGATGTAGGAGGCCAGCAGCCCCGCGGCCACCAGCAGCAGGGGCGCCGGCACCGGCGTCCTGCGGGCCGCCCCGGCGACCGCGGCGCTCACCGCGATCAGCGCCACCAGGGGCACTGCGTCCATCTCACCGGCCTCCTCACCGATCTGCCCACCAACCTGCTGACCGACCTGCTCACCGGCCTCATGCCCGACCCACGTCGTAACCTGGCAATCATGAGCGAGTGCCCGCACGTTCTCGACCTGCCGCGCCCCGAGCCCGCACAGTTGAGCGATACTTGTCCCGAATGTCTGAAGGACGGGACGCATCCGGTGCAGTTGCGGATCTGCCTGACCTGCGGACACGTGGGGTGCTGCGACTCATCGGCGGGCCGCCATGCGACGCGGCACTCGGAGGCGTCGGGGCATCCGGTGATCCGGACCCTGGAGCCGGGAGAGAGCTGGCGTTGGTGCTTCGCGGACGGTTCGATCGTCTGACGTGTGGGTACGTCAACCCTCCGCCGGTTGTTCGTAATTGGATGCCGCAGACCTCTAGCCACTGTCCGTACTCGTGTGCTTACCATGAGTGACAGCGTCGGGTAGGGGTCCCGGCGACACGGCACCATGGATCGCGATAGCGTCGCCAGTCCAGGTACTGGCTACGCACCGACGCGTGACCACACGGCTCCGGGATCGTCCTCCCGGGGCCTCGATCGACCTAGTGCCACCTTGGAGGTGAGGGTGTCCCAGATCGCAGGCGAGCCCGGCAATCAGGACTTCGTGGAAGTCCGGCTGCCCGCTGCGGGTGCCTATCTGTCCGTGCTGCGTACGGCCACGGCCGGTCTCGCGGCGCGCTTGGACTTCACCCTCGACGAGATCGAGGACCTGCGCATCGCGGTCGACGAGGCCTGCGCGATCCTGCTCCAGCAGGCCGTCCCGGGATCCGTCCTCAGCTGCGTGTTCCGGCTCGTCGACGATTCCCTGGAGGTCACGGTCTCGGCCCCGACGACCGACGGGCGCGCGCCGGAGCGCGACACCTTCGCCTGGACAGTGCTCTCGGCACTGGCCGGCAAGGTCGACTCCTCCGTCGCGGACGACCGTACGGTCTCCATCAGCCTGTACAAACAGCGCGGCGCGGGACCCGGGCCGGCGTGAAGGACGGAGGCGGTCCGGTGCGGGACGAGGAGCGCGGGCGTGCGGCTCCGGCAGAGCCGGTATCCGCACCGGTAGGCATCCCGGAGCAGCAGGCCAGGCCGCATCCGGTGGTGGACGGACGTGACGGCCTGGACGACTTGGACGGCCTTTCAAGCGTGGCGGAGCAGGCGCAGGCAGAGCGGGCGGCCCATATGAGCGAGCAGCACGTGCAACACGATCCGAACGACCGGAGCGAGGCGCGGTCGATGTTCGTCGCGCTGCGCAAACTCCCGGAGGGCTCCTCCGAGCGCGCCGAGCTGCGCAATCAGCTCGTCCGGATGCATCTGCCGCTGGTCGAGCACCTGGCCCGCCGGTTCCGCAACCGCGGCGAGCCGCTGGACGACCTCACCCAGGTCGCCACGATCGGCCTGATCAAGTCGGTGGACCGGTTCGATCCGGAGCGTGGGGTCGAGTTCTCGACGTACGCGACGCCCACGGTCGTCGGCGAGATCAAGCGCCACTTCCGGGACAAGGGCTGGGCGGTGCGGGTGCCGCGGCGCCTCCAGGAGCTGCGGCTGTCCCTGACCACGGCCACGGCGGAGCTCTCCCAGCAGCACGGCCGCTCCCCGACGGTCCACGAGCTGGCCGAGCGCCTCGGCATCTCCGAGGAGGAGGTCCTGGAGGGCCTCGAGTCGGCGAACGCGTACTCGACCCTGTCCCTGGACGTCCCGGACACGGACGACGAGTCCCCGGCCGTGGCGGACACGCTGGGTGCGGAGGACGAGGCGCTGGAGGGCGTGGAGTACCGGGAGTCGCTGAAGCCGCTGCTGGAGGATCTGCCGCCGCGCGAGAAGCGCATCCTGCTGCTGCGCTTCTTCGGGAACATGACACAGTCGCAGATCGCGCAGGAGGTGGGCATCTCCCAGATGCACGTGTCGCGGCTGCTGGCCCGGACGCTCGCCCAGCTCCGGGAGAAGCTCCTCGTCGAGGAGTAGGTCGGGCCACTGCCCCTGACCGCGGGCCTCGGCCATGACCGGGACGCGGGAGTACGAGGTCGACGACGGGCGGACGGGAGAAGCCCGCCCGCCGGGCCCTAGGGCCTGTCTTTTGGATCAGCCAGGCAAGATCCGAAAGACAGGCCCTACGCGTCCGTCGTCCGGCCCCGGATGCCCAGGGCCTGCGTCGTCGCCGGGTTGATCAGCAGGACCAGGCCCGTCACCGCCACCACCGCCAGGGCGATGCCCGCCGGAATCAGGGCGCCCGAGGCGCGCAGGAGGGTCCAGGCGACGGGGAGGGCCATGAGCTGGGTGACGATCGCGGGCCCCCGGCTCCAGGAGCGGCGCAGCAGGAGGCCGCGGGCCGCGAGCAGAGGGATGACACCGAGCGCGATCAAGGTCACGCCGCCGGTCTCCGCCTGGGAGGTGCTCTCGGGGGCTCCTGTGAAGCCGGTCACCAGCATGTAGAGGCCGCCGGCGAACAGGGCCAGGGCCTCCAGCCCGCAGACGGCCGCCGCGGCGGCCAGCCGGGGCGGGCGCGGCCCGGGGGCGTCGCCGGACGTTTCGGGGGTCTCCTCGGTGCTGCTCACCCCAGCAGGGTAGCCCCGCAGGGCGCCCGCACTCCGGACCGGGGCTGGGCCCGGTACCACCCGGTAGGTACCCTGGCGCCCATGCGTGCACTCCTTGTGGTCAATCCGGCGGCAACCACTACCAGTGCCCGCACACGCGACGTACTGATCCACGCACTCGCCAGCGAGATGAAGCTGGAGGCCGTCACCACGGAGTACCGCGGCCACGCCCGCGACCTCGGCCGCCGCGCGGCCGACTCCGACGACATCGACCTGGTCGTCGCGCTCGGCGGCGACGGCACGGTGAACGAGGTCGTGAACGGTCTGCTGCACTCGGGCCCGGACCCCGACGCGCTGCCCCGCCTCGCGGTGGTGCCCGGCGGCTCCACCAATGTGTTCGCCCGCGCCCTCGGCCTGCCGAACGACGCCGTGGAGGCGACCGGCGCGATCCTGGACGCCCTGAGCACCCGGAGCGAACGGACGGTCGGTCTGGGACTGGCGTCCGGCACCCCCGGGTCGGACGACGAGGCGGCCCCGCCCCGCTGGTTCACGTTCTGCGCGGGACTCGGCTTCGACGCGGGCGTCGTCGGCCGGGTCGAACAGCAGCGCGAGCGAGGAAAGAAGTCGACGCACGCCCTTTACATACGCCAGGCGGCCCGCCAGTTCCTCGAGGACCCGCATCGCCGGCACGGCTCGATCACCCTGGAACGCCCCGGCGCGGCCCCCCTGAAGGACCTGGTGCTGTCCATAGTCTGCAACACCTCCCCCTGGACCTACCTGGGCAATCGCCCGGTGTACGCGTCCCCGGAGGCGTCGTTCGACACCGCCCTGGATGTCCTGGGGCTGAGCCGGCTCTCCCCCGTCGCGATGGCCCGTTACGCGACCCAGCTGCTCACCTCGACCCCCGAGCGGGGCCCGCACGGCAAGCACGCCGTCTCACTCCATGACCTCACCGACTTCACCTTGCATTCAAAGGCCCCACTCCCCTTCCAGATGGACGGAGACCACCTCGGCCTGCGTACGAGCGTGACGTTCACAGGCGTACGCCGTGCACTGCGTGTGATTGTGTGAGTAGAAGGGGCAAAGTTCCTTCTACTCGAACGTTTAGGCGCCGGTCCACCCCATGGAAGTACGGCTGTGACCTAGTCGACACCGAGGAATCAAAAAAAACTTTCCGGAAGGGGTTGTATCCGCCGCCGAGGTTTGCGAATCTCTTCATGGCGATCGGGACGGCCCGCAACACCGGCCTCCGAGAGTCAGAACCCCTCCTCATTCCAAGGACCACAACCAGTTCAACTGGGAGTCGGCCCTTCCCTTGCGGGGGGATTCGTGAAAGCGTTCACATTCACAAGCAACCTGCACGTAATACCAAGAGAGGTAGCAGCCATGGACTGGCGTCACAACGCCGTTTGCCGCGAGGAAGACCCCGAGCTGTTCTTCCCCATCGGCAACACCGGTCCTGCGCTGCTGCAGATCGAGGAAGCCAAGGCCGTCTGCCGCCGCTGCCCCGTCATGGAGCAGTGTCTGCAGTGGGCGCTCGAGTCCGGTCAGGACTCCGGCGTCTGGGGTGGCCTCAGCGAGGACGAGCGCCGCGCGATGAAGCGCCGCGCCGCTCGCAACCGGGCGCGCAACGCCAGCGCCTGACACCCCTGTGACGAGCCTGAGCCCGGCGGCGCGTACGGCGAGTACGCACTCACCGCCCCCGAGCCGCAGCGCGCAGCAGTAACTCACAGCATTCGAGCCCCGGACCGCATCCGAACGGTCCGGGGCTCGCTGCTGTGCCGGGCGGCAAGGCCCGCAGCCGAGGCGACGACCCGAGCCGGAGCCAGAACCCCGGACCGTACCGCGGCCCCGGGCTACTTCTGGCTGCGGACGGGGATGTCGAGGACCACGCGCGTGCCGCGCTCGGCTCCCCGCACCATGTCGAAGCTTCCACCCAGCTCCCCCTCCACCAGGGTCCGGACGATCTGCAGGCCCAGATTTCCGGCCCGCTGCGGGTCGAAGCCCTCGGGCAGCCCGCGGCCGTCGTCCTGAACGGTTATCAGAAGCCGCTCGTCATCCCGCGGCCCGCCGCGCATCGCCGCGACCTCGACCGTGCCGTGCTCGCCCGGCGCGAAGGCGTGCTCCAGCGCGTTCTGCAGAACCTCCGTCAGCACCATGGAGAGCGGGGTCGCGACCTCGGCGTCGAGGATTCCGCACCGACCACTGCGGCGGCAGGCGACCTTCCCCGGTGAGATCTCGGCCACCATCGCGAGGACCCGGTCGGCGATCTCGTCGAACTCGACGCGCTCGTCCAGGTTCTGCGAGAGCGTCTCGTGCACGATGGCGATGGAGCCGACCCGGCGGACCGCCTCGTTCAGCGCCTCCCGGCCGCGCTCCGAGTCCATCCGGCGGGCCTGGAGGCGCAGCAGCGCGGCGACCGTCTGGAGGTTGTTCTTCACCCGGTGGTGGATCTCCCGGATGGTGGCGTCCTTCGTGATCAACTCGCGCTCGCGTCGGCGCAGTTCGGTGACGTCGCGCAGCAGCACGAGGGAACCGATCCGCGGGCCCTTCGGCTTGAGCGGGATGGCCCGCAGCTGGATGACGCCGCCGTTGCCCTCGACCTCGGCCTCGCGGGGCGCGTAGCCGCTGGCAAGTTTGACCAGGGCCTCGTCGACAGGGCCGCGGGAGGGTGCGAGTTCGGCGGTGATCTGGCCGAGGTGCTGGCCGACGAGATCGGCGGCCAGGCCGAGGCGGTGGTACGCGGACAGCGCGTTCGGCGACGCGTACTGGACGACGCCGTCCGCGTCGAGGCGGATCAGCCCGTCGCCGGCGCGCGGCGAGGCGTCCATGTCGACCTGCTGCCCGGGGAACGGGAACGCTCCCGCGGCGATCATCTGGGCGAGGTCGGACGCGGACTGGAGGTAGGTCAGCTCCAGCCGGCTCGGGGTGCGGACCGTGAGCAGGTTGGTGTTGCGGGCGATGACCCCGAGGACGCGGCCCTCACGGCGTACGGGGATGGACTCGACCCGTACGGGAACCTCCTCGCGCCACTCCGGGTCGCCCTCGCGCACGATCCGGCCCTCGTCGAGGGCCGCGTCGAGCAGCGGACGGCGGCCACGGGGAACGAGATGGCCGACCATGTCGTCCTGATAGGAGGTGGGGCCGGTGTTCGGCCGCATCTGGGCGACCGAGACGTAGCGGGTACCGTCGAGCGTCGGGACCCACAGCACGAGGTCGGCGAAGGACAGGTCGGAGAGCAGTTGCCACTCCGAGACCAGCAGATGAAGCCACTCGAGGTCGGACTCACTCAGGGCGGTGTGCTGGCGTACGAGGTCGTTCATGGAGGGCACCTTGTGAGCGTACCTTCGGTATGAACCTTCCGATGCCGGGCTTCGTGTTGGAGGATAGGCCCGGAAGCCGTCCATACTTATGGATGGACAGACCATAATGGTCTAGTCCACAATGGAACGGAATAGGCCTCCGCCCTCCCCGCACAGGAGGGTGGACCGAGGTAACCGGCGCTCTCTGCCCTGACTGCGCCGCTGCCTCCCAAACGGTCGACGGGACCGCACACCCGCCGGCCGAGCAACTCCGGGCTGCGGTGCCGGACGGGCTGAGGGTCCCGTCGCGGCGCCGCGGCCCGCGGGTGTTTTCGGGGCCGGGCGCTGTTTTCGGGGCCGGGTGCGGGTGCCCCCGTCACGGCCACGCGCGCATCGCCGCCTCCGCCACCGCCTCCAGCTCCTGCCGCGTCGCGCCGTCGCGCGCCTGCTGCGACATGCCCTGGAGTACGACTCCGCTGAAGCGGGCGAGCACGGCGGCGTCGGCGGACGGCGGGAGGGCGCCGATGTCGATGTCGGCCTGGATGCGGGCTTCGAGGGCGGCGAGATTGGCGTTGCGCCGGTCCCGTAGCGCCTGGACCACCTCGGCGGCGGCGCAGTTGGTCGCCGCGCTGATCACCAGGCAGCCGGGGGGATGCGCCGGGTCGGTGTACTCGGCGGCGGCCTCGCGGAGCATGCGCGCGATACCGGCGCGGGCGGTGGGCTCCTTGGCCAGCGCGCGGCCCGAGAACGCGCCGTGGGTCCGCGCGTACACGTCCACGACCTCCGCGAACAGCGCCTGCTTGTCGCCGAACGCGGCGTACAGGCTGGGCGCGCCGATGCCCATCGCACGGGTCAGGTCGGCGACCGACGTCGCCTCGTACCCCTGCCCCCAGAAGGCCAGCGTGGCCTGCTCCAGGGCTGCCGCACGGTCGAAGGAGCGGGGTCTGCCGCGAAGTTTCGTCGCCATGCCGACAATTTTATAGCGCTCGTTAGAGAATGTGTTACGGTCATTTCTGTAGCGACCACTAGAGAACTGGAGGGCGGGGCCATGGGCACGCTCGAAGGCAAGACGGCACTGGTCACCGGCGGCAGCAGGGGCATCGGGCGCGGCATCGCGGAGCGGCTCGGCCGGGACGGCGCACGGGTCGCCGTGCACTACGGCACCAACGAGACCGCCGCGAAGGAGACCGTCGCGGCGATCGAGGCGGCGGGCGGGTCCGCCTTCGCGATCGGCCAGGAGCTGGGGGTGCCGGGGGACGCGGCTGCGCTGTGGGCGGAGTTCGACAAGCACGCCGACGGGCTGGACATTCTGGTCAACAACGCGGGAATCGCCGCGTCGCGAGGGTTCGCGGAGATCGACGAGCCCGAGTACGACCGGCTCTTCGCGGTCAACACGAAGGCCCCGTTCTTCCTGACCCAGCTGGGGGCCAAGCGGCTGCGGGACGGGGGACGCGTCATCAGCATCTCGACGGGCCTGTCGCGTGCGGCCGTGATGCCGGAGCTGATCGCCTACTCCATGACCAAGGGCGCGCTGGACGTCTTCACCCGGACCCTGTCGAAGGTGCTGGGATCCCGGGGCATCACGGTCAACGCGGTGGCACCGGGGATCGTGGACACGGACATCAACGCGGGCTGGCTGCGCACGAGCGAGGAGGCGCGGGCGGGGGCGGCCGCGATGTCCGCGCTGGGGCGGGTCGGCATGCCGTCCGACATCGCCGACGTGGTGGCGTTCCTGGCGTCGGAGGACGGCCGGTGGGTGACGGGTCAGTGGATCGACGCGACGGGTGGGTCGCTGGCCTGAGTGGGGGGCGGGCGCGCTGCCCCTGGGGGGGCGGGGCTCTGTGGGGCGGGGCTCTGTGGGCCCGCGCTCTGCGGGGCGAGGCTCTGTGGGCCCGCCCCGCGCTCTGGTGGGCTGATGCCCTGGGGGCCGGCGCTCCGCAGGGGGCTGGGGGGCGTGGGCCGCGACCGGCCCGGCGGGGGGCAGCGGGTCAGCGGGTTTCCGTGACCTTGGCCAAGGCCCTCGGGGCGTCCGGGTCCTGGCCCCGGGCGATCGTGACCTCGTAGGCCATCAGCTGGAGCGGCAGGATCTCCAGGACCGGCTGAAGCTCTTCCGGTACGCCCTCGGTCGGCAGGACGAAGCCCGCCGACGCCGCGTCGACCTGGGGCTTCGGGCCGACGACGAAGAGGTCGGCGCCACGGCCGCGGAGGCGGTCGAGGACGGGCTGGAGGGCCTCGCCACCACGCCCGTCCGTGACGACCGCGATCACCGGGGAGATGTTGTCGACCATGGCGAGCGGGCCGTGCAGGAGATCGGCCCCGGAGTAGGAGAGAGCCGGGATGTAGCTCGTCTCCATCAGCTTGAGGGCCGCCTCCTTGGCGGTCGGGTAGCCGTACCCGCGCGAGGTGATGACCATGCGCCCGGCGAAGCGGTAGCGGGCGGCGAGGGTTCTGACCTCGTCCTGGCGGGCCAGGATCCGCTCGGCCAGTGCGGGCAGGACCCGCGCCGCCGCGCCGTCGCCGCCGCGCAGGCCCTCGACGAAGAGGTAGAGGGCGAGCAGGGACGCCGTGTACGTCTTGGTGGCGGGGAGCGCCCGCTCCGGGCCGGCCAGGATGTCGATGGCGAACTCGGACACCGCGGCGAGCGGCGAGTCCGGGTTGTTCGTCACCGCGAGGGTGATCGCGCCCGCGTCCCGGGCGGCCTGCGTGGAGGCCACGAGGTCCGGTGAGCCGCCCGACTGGCTGACGGTGACGGCCAGGACGTCGGTGAGGTCGGGCTTCGCCCCGTACGCGGTGATGGTGGACATGGACGTCAGGCCGCAGGGCAGACCGAGTTCGATCTCCAGCAGGTACTTCGCGTAGAGCGCCGCGTTGTCTGACGTACCGCGGGCGGTCAGCAGGACGAAGCGCGGCCCGCGCCCGGCGATCGCGGCGGCGACCTCGCGGATGCGCGGTGCGCCCCGGTCGAGGATCCGGCGCAGCACGTCGGGCTGCTCCGCCATCTCGCCGGACATGATCCGGCCCGGCTGCTCGCTGTGCTCGGCGGACGTCATGGCGGACATGGCTGGTGCCTCCCATACGTTCCGGGCGTACGTTCCGGGCACCGTACGGCTCAGTCGACCACGCGGGACCACGCCCTCGCCAGCCGGGATTCACCGGGGTGCCATCGCGTTCTGTTAGATTGGTCTATACCACATATCGTCGACCGATCGGCAGGCCCAGCGTGGAAGTTGTCATCGTTCCGGACGCCAAGGCTGGCGGAGAGCTCATCGCCCAGGGCATCGCGGACCTGCTCCGCCGCAAGCCCGACGCGCTGCTGGGAGTGGCCACCGGGTCGACCCCGCTGCCCATCTACGAAGCGCTGGCGAGGCTGGTGCGGGCAAGGGCCGTGGACGCGTCGCGAGCCCGGATAGCGCAGCTCGACGAGTACGTCGGGCTGCCGGCCGGGCACCCGGAGTCGTACCGCTCGGTGGTGCTGCGCGAGGTCGTCGAGCCGCTCGGGCTGAACGCGGACCGCTTCATGGGCCCCGACGGGTCGGCCGAGGACGTGCCGGGCGCGTGCGCGGCGTACGACGCGGCGCTGGCGGCGGCGGGTGGGGTGGACCTGCAGATCCTCGGGATCGGGACGGACGGGCACATCGGGTTCAACGAGCCGTGTTCGTCGCTCGCGTCGCGTACGCGGATCAAGACGCTGACGGAGCAGACGCGGGTGGACAACGCGCGGTTCTTCGGCGGGGATGCTGAACAGGTGCCGCATCACGTGATCACGCAGGGGATCGGAACGATCCTGGAGGCGCGGCATCTGGTGCTGCTGGCCACCGGCGAGGGGAAGGCGGAGGCGGTGGCGGCCACGGTCGAGGGGCCGGTGGCGGCGGTCGTGCCGGGGTCGGCGCTGCAGCTGCATGCGCATGCGACGGTGGTGGTGGATGAGGCTGCGGCGACGAAGCTGAAGCTTGCGGGCTACTTCCGGCACACGTACGCGAACAAGCCGGTGTGGCAGGGGCTCTAGACCGCCCCCTGCCGCATCCGAGGCCCGGCCCGCCTCCCCTGCACGGGGTACGGGCCGTGCCTCGCTCGTGGCGCGGGGGCGGGCGTGGGCGTGGGCCGGACGTCGGGCGCCGGCCGTTGCGCGGGTGCGGCCAGTGGGGCGGGCGTGGGCCGGACGTCGGGCGCCGGCCGTTGCGCGGGTGCGGCCGGTGGGGCGGGCGGCGGCGGCGGGAGCGGGCGCCTGCGGCGGGCCTTGTCCCCTACCCGCCCCTTCCCGAAACTGGGGCTCCGCCCCAGCCCCCGATTGCGGGGGCTCCGCCCCCGAACCCCCGCGCCTCAAACGCCGGCGAGGCTGCTTGTGGGGGTCTCCGCCGCAGGCGCCCAGAGCGCCCACGCGCGCCCGGGGCCCAGGTCCGCCGGAGGCGGCTACGCCCCCGTCAGGGCTTCCGCCGCTGCCGTCGCGCAGACTCTCGCCGCGCCGTGGGTCGCCACGTGGAGCGCGCCGCGGGGTGGGGACTCGTTGAGGCCCATTTCGATGACGATCGTGTCGGGGCGGGCCGCCAGGAGTGCGTCCAGGGCCTCGGTCATCCAGGCGTGGCGGTGGGCGTCGCGGACGACCGCGACGAGGGGGCGGTGCGCCGCCGCGCGGAGGATCTCGTCCGCCGAGGGGGTCGAGAAGGTGCCCGTCGTGGTGCCCGGCAACAGGCGGGTCAGTTCCGCCGCGACGCCCCAGGGGGTCTCGTCGCCGACGGCGATGTTGGCGACGGGCGTGAAGGCCGCGACGTACGGGGCGGCGGCCAGGCGCTCGGGCGCCCCCTCCCCCGCCGTGACCCGGATCGCCCGCCGGGCGGCGACGAGACCGATGTCGGTGCCGGGCGCGGTCCCCTCCTGTGAAGCCGCGCCCGGCTCCGTCACGGCCCCCCTCGCCCCCCTGGTCCAGTCGGCGAGCGCGCGCACGCGCGCGGCCGCGTCGGCCAGTCGTTCCTCGGGCAGCTCACCCTCGCGGACCGCCGCGACCAGCGCGTCGCGCAGCCGCAGGACAGTCGCCTCGTCGGCCAGGCCGCCGCCGACGCAGATCGCGTCGGCACCGGCGGCGATCGCGAGGACACTGCCGCGCTCGATTCCGTACGCGGCGGCGATGGCCTGCATCTCCATGCCGTCCGTGACGATGAGTCCGTCGAAGCCCAGCTCCTGGCGCAGCAGACCGGTCAGGATCTGCGGGCTCAGGGTTGCCGGGCGGTTCGGGTCGAGCGCGGGTAGCAGGATATGCGCGCTCATGACCGACCTGGAACCCGCCGCGATGGCCTCGCGGAAAGGCAGCAGGTCACGGGCCCCCAACGTGGCCAAGTCCACATCGATGCGGGGCATCGCGTGGTGCGAGTCGACGCCGGTGTCACCATGCCCCGGGAAGTGCTTGGTGCATGCAGCGACTCCTGCGGACTGGAGCCCTTGGACGTACGCCGCGGTGTGCCGGGCGACCAGCTCCGGGTCGGCGCCGAAGGAACGTACCCCGATGACCGGATTGTTCGTGTTCGAGTTGACGTCCGCCGACGGGGCCCAGTTGAGGTCCACCCCGCACGCCGCCAGCCGGCGGCCGAGCTCATGAGCCACCGCCCGCGTCAGCTCGACGTCGTCGACGACCCCGAGCGCGTAGTTGCCGGGGAAGGAGGAGCCGGTACGGACCTCCAGGCGGGTGACGTCCCCGCCCTCCTCGTCGATGGCGACGAGTACGTCGTCGCGCTCGGCCCGCAACCGGGCGGTGAGTGCCGCCAGTTGCTCGGGCGAGGCGATGTTGCGGCCGAACAGGCCCACGGACGAGAGGCCTTCGCCGATCCGGCGCAGCAGCCAGTCGGGGGCGGTGGTGCCGAGGAAACCGGGCTGGAGGACGGCGAGCGCGTCACGCGTGAGCGTGTCGGAGCCGTATACGAGTGTCGTCATGTCGACCGCGTCATCCCTTCACGGCGCCGGCCGTCAGACCCGCGGCCATCTTGCGCTGGACGAGGAGGAAGAGGACCACGATGGGGACGGCCATCATCGTGGCGCCGGCCATCATCGGGGCGTATTCGGTGCCGTGCTTGGTGGTGAAGTTGCCGAGCCAGACGGTGGCCGTCTGGTTCTGCTGGCTCATCAGCATCAGCGCGTAGAGGTACTCGTTCCACGCCTGGATGAACGCGTACACGGAGGTGGCGACCATTCCGGGGGCCAGCAGCGGGAAGACGACGCGGACGAAGGCGCCAGTGCGGGTGCAGCCGTCGACCATGGCCGCCTCCTCCAGCTCCCTGGGGATGTTGACGATGAATCCGCGCAGCGTCCACACCGTGAAGGGGAGGATGAAGGTCAGGTACGTGAGGATCAGGCCGCTGAGCCTGTCGTACTGCCCGAGGTCGTTGAGCAGCAGGAACACCGGGATGATCATGGCGACCAGCGGGACCATCTGAACGGCCAGGATGCCCACGATCACGATCTTGCGGCCCCGGAAGGCGAACCGCGAGATGGCCAGCGCGGCCAGCATGCCGACCGCGATACCGATGACGACCACGACCAGCGAGACGACGAGGCTGCGGCCGACCGGGCCCCAGAAGTCGGCGACATCGAAGGCGCGTTCGAAGTTCTCCAGGGTGAACGTCCTGGGGAAGAAGTGCGGGTCCGGGTCGATGGCGTCCTTGGCCGGCTTGAAGGCCGTGTTGAGCATCCAGTAGACCGGGAAGCCGGCGGTGACGAAGACCAGCAGGCCGAGCAGGTTCCAGCCGGACCTTTTCCCGCGCAGTGTCGCCGTACTCACTCGACTTCTCCGATCTTGAGCATCTGGCGCATGTAGACGGCCACGACACCGAGCAGCAGGACCACGGTGACGAGGGCGATCGCCGAGCCGCCGCCGTAGTCGTTGACGACGAAGGCCTTGTCGTACGAGTACGTCGTCAGCAGCTGGAACTCGGCCTCGGGGTGGCCGTTGCGCATGACGAAGACCTGCGGGAAGACGCCCATGTCCCAGATCACCGAGAGCGTCGTGAGCATCACGATGACGGGCTTGAGGATCGGCAGGGTGACGTACCGGAACACGCCCCACGCACCCGCGCCGTCGAGGCGGGCGGCCTCCTCCAGCTCCTTGGGGACCTGGGAGAGTCCGGCGGTCAGCGTGATGACGACGAAGGGCACGGCGCCCCAGACGACCAGCAGCATGATGACGGCGAGGCCCTGGGGGCCGCTCGCGAACCAGTTGTGCCCGACCATGTCGACCCCGGGCAGCCTGCTGAACAGCCAGTTGAGAACGCCGTAGTCGGTGTCGAAGAGCCACTTGAAGATCGCGGTGGCGACGATGATCGGCATGCCCCAGCTCGCCACGAGCGCGACGTTGACGAGGGTCTTCACCCAGCCCGAGACGCGCTGGAGCAGCAGGGCGATCAGCATGCCGAGGACCATGGTGAGGACGACCGCACCGCCGGCGAAGAGCACCGTGCGCAGGACGACGGCCCAGAATTCGCCGTCGCCAAGGATCTTGGTGAAGTTGGCGAAGCCGGCCGATTCGGGCTCCTTGAAGCCCCACAACTGCGGCTGCCCGAAGTTCTGGAAGGAGAGCGTGACCAGCCGGACCAGCGGATAGCCGAGGACGAGGAGGAGGACGAGCAGGCAGGGCGCGAGCAGCGCCCAGGGCACCGCGGCCCCGTCACCCGTTCCCCGCGGCTTCCCCGGTCTTCCGGCTCTCCCCGGCCCGGCGCCGGTCCCGGCGCCCGGGGTGGGCGATGGCCGCTGCGGCGGCACCTTGGCTGTGGTTGTGTCTGCGGCACTCATCGGGCGCTCCTCAGCGGTCCCTCTCCTGCTCCGGCGTACGGGAGCAGGGCCGCCCGTCCCGGTGGGACGGGCGGCCCTGCCGGAAGGCAAGGTCACTTGGTGTTGATGACCTTGTCGATCGCGGCGTCCGCGTCCTTCGCGGCGGCCTCGACCGACTTCTTGCCGGTGCCGATCTCCTGGAGCATCGTCTTCAGGGTCTGGGCCTTCTCGACCTGGCCCCAGCCCGGTGCCATCGGGACGAACCAGTTGGACTCGGCCGCGGTGGCGGGGACGACCGTCTTCGGGTCGGCCTTCAGGGTCGCGAGGTCGGTCCTATTGTTGGGCAGGTTGCCCTTGGCGAGCAGGCCCTTCTGGCCCTTGGCGCCGGTGAAGGCGTTGATCCACTCGGCCGCGACGCCCTGCGCCTTGGACTTGACCGGGATGGCGAGGTCGGAGCCGCCGAGGAAGACGGGGAGCGGCTTGCCGGACGGGCCGGGCATCACGAAGGACTCGATCTTGTCAGCGAGCTTGCCGACCTTGTCGTTCTTGGGGAGAGCGGCCGTGCCGCCCTCCCAGGCCGCGCTGAAGATGATGGCGGACTTGCCCTGGCCGTAGACGACCGGGCGGTCGGCTTCGTCCTTGGTCTTGTCGCCGTGCATGTACTTGTCGATGATCGACTTGTACTCGTTGAGGCCCTTGAGGGACTCCGGCGAGGAGAGGTTGGCCTTCCACTGGTCGCCGTCCTTCTTGGCGATGGAGCCGCCCGCGTCGTAGACGAAGGACATCGCGGCGTACCAGTCGGGCGAGGGCTGGTACCAGGCGCTGAACTTGTCACCCTTCTTCGCCTGGATCTTGTCGAGGGCCGCGGTCAGCTCGGCGTACGTCTTCGGGGCGGCCTTCACACCGACCTCGGCGGCGATGTCCTTGCGCCAGGTGCCGACGCGGCCACCGGCGTAGTACGGCACACCGTAGGTCTTGCCCTCGTACTGGACGGAGTCCTTGAGGCCGTCCAGCCACGCGTCGGACTGGTCGAACGCGGCCGGGTCGACCTCGGCGAAGGCGCCCTTGACCATGTAGCCGAGCATCTCGGTGTTGCCCATCTCGACCACGTCGGGGGCCTTGTCCGTGGCGAGGACGGCGTCGAGCTTGGCGTTCTTGTCGGGCCAGCCGTAGTACTCGTGCTTGATCTTGATGCCCGGGTGCTTCGCGATCACCGCGTCGTCGGCCGCCTTGACCAGGTCCGGCCAGTTGTTCTGGGCGTCGACCGTCAGCCAGACGGTGAGCTCCTTGGCGTCGCCACCGGCCTTGTCCCCACCCGTGCCGCCGTCGGAACCACACGCGGCAATGCCGACCATCATGCCCGCGACGCCGATCGCCGCGATGAGCTTGCGCTTCACGCCACCCTCCTCAGACCCGGTCTTTAATGGTTTAGACCAGTACCCGGGAGCTTGGCCTAGACCTTTAGGGGTGTCAAGGGTGTATAAGAAGGGCAGTCACGTCCGTTATCGGACCGACATCTGAACGCGAACGACGCCCTGAGGCCGGGCCGTGCCACCATGTGAGCCGCAACAGACGGAGGAGCCGGTGACGGCAGCAGCACACGAGTCGGGAAGGCACGCCATGGCCACGGACGGGGGCGGCACGGAGCCGGAGAACGGGACGGCGACCCGTACCGCGCGCGTGCCCAAGTACTACCGCCTCAAGCGACACTTGCTCGACATGACGGAGACGCTGCCGCCCGGCACGCCCGTACCGCCCGAGCGCACCCTCGCCGCCGAGTTCGACACCTCGCGCACGACCGTGCGGCAGGCCCTGCAGGAGCTGGTCGTCGAGGGCCGGCTGGAGCGCATCCAGGGCAAGGGCACGTTCGTCGCCAAGCCGAAGGTCTCGCAGGCGCTGCAGTTGACGTCGTACACCGAGGACATGCGGGCGCAGGGCCTGGAGCCCACGTCCCAGCTGCTCGACATCGGGTACGTCACCGCCGACGACACGCTCGCCGGACTCCTGGACATCTCGCCCGGCGGGCGAGTGCTGCGGATCGAGCGGCTGCGGCTGGCGAGCGGTGAGCCGATGGCGATCGAGACGACACATCTGTCGGCGAAGAAGTTCCCCGCGCTGCGGCGGTCGCTGGTGAAGTACACCTCGCTGTACACGGCGTTGGCGGAGGTGTACGACGTCCACCTGGCGGAGGCCGAGGAGACCATCGAGACCTCGCTGGCCACCCCGCGCGAGGCAGGGCTGCTCGGTACGGACGTGGGCCTGCCGATGCTGATGCTGTCCCGCCACTCGCTGGACAGGAACGGCGAACCGGTGGAGTGGGTGCGGTCGGTGTACCGGGGCGACAGGTACAAGTTCGTCGCGAGGTTGAAGCGGCCGGACGCGGGCTGACGGCCGGAAGGACGCGGGCTGAGCAGGCGTGCCCAGTCCGTTATCCGGACAGGGGTTCCATACAGGTGAACCGTCCCCTAGATTTCCTGCGCATTACGCATGCGCAGCTGATCAATCAGGGGACGGAGCCGCCGAATGTCCGAAGTGCCCGAAGAGAGAAGACCAGTTGTCACGCCGGTCAGAGTGATCATCGCCCTCTGCCTGGCTGCCCCGTTCGTCGCGATGCTCTGGGTCAGCTCGTACGCGAAGGTCGAACCGGTCGTCGCCGGGATCCCGTTCTTCTACTGGTACCAGATGGCCTGGGTGGTCATCTCGACCGCGCTGACGATGGTCGCGTACAAGCTCTGGCAGCGTGACCAGAACGCCCGCCGGACCCAGCCCGCCCGCACGGAAGGGGCGTCGAAGTGAAGGACGGCGTGAACGGCGTCGCACTCGCCGTCTTCATCTTCTTCTTCCTGGCCGTCACGGTCATGGGCTTCCTGGCCTCGCGCTGGCGCAGGGCCGAGAACGAGAACAGCCTGGACGAATGGGGCCTCGGCGGCCGTTCGTTCGGCACCTGGGTGACCTGGTTCCTGCTCGGCGGTGACCTCTACACGGCGTACACCTTCGTCGCCGTACCCGCCGCCATCTACGCGGCCGGCGCGGCCGGCTTCTTCGCCGTGCCGTACACGATCCTCGTCTACCCGCTGATCTTCACCTTCCTGCCGCGGCTCTGGTCGGTCTCGCACAAGCACGGCTACGTGACGACCTCCGACTTCGTCCGCGGCCGCTTCGGCTCCAAGGGCCTGTCGCTGGCGGTCGCGCTCACCGGCCTCCTCGCGACGATGCCGTACATCGCGCTCCAGCTGGTCGGCATCCAGGCGGTGCTGGACGTGATGGGCGTCGGCGGCGGCGAGAACACGCACTGGTTCATCAAGGACCTGCCGCTGCTGATCGCGTTCGGCGTGCTGGCGGCGTACACGTACTCGTCCGGTCTGCGGGCCCCGGCGCTGATCGCGTTCGTCAAGGACACGCTGATCTACATCGTGATCGCCGTCGCGATCATCTACATCCCGATCAAGCTCGGCGGCTTCGACGAGATCTTCTCGAAGGCGGGCGAGGCGTACGCGCAGATCAACCCGGCGACGGACAAGCCGCGGGGTGCGCTGGTGCCCGGCGAGATGGGCCAGTGGGGTTACGCGACGCTGGCGCTCGGATCCGCTCTGGCGCTGTTCATGTACCCGCACTCGATCACCGCGACGCTGTCCTCGCGCAGCCGTGAGGTGATCCGGCGCAACACGACGATCCTGCCGCTGTACTCGCTGATGCTGGGGCTGCTGGCGCTGCTCGGGTTCATGGCGATAGCGGCCGGGGTCAAGGTGCAGAACGGGCAGCTCGCGATTCCTCAGCTGTTCGAGAACATGTTCCCGGACTGGTTCGCGGGCGTGGCCTTCGCGGCCATCGGCATCGGCGCGCTGGTGCCTGCGGCGATCATGTCGATCGCCGCGGCCAACCTCTTCACGCGCAACATCTACAAGGACTTCCTGAAGCCGGACGCCACGCCGGAGCAGGAGACCAAGGTGTCGAAGCTGGTGTCGCTGCTGGTGAAGGTGGGTGCGCTGGCCTTCGTCCTGACCATGGACAAGACGGTCGCCATCAACTTCCAGCTGCTGGGCGGCATCTGGATCCTGCAGACCTTCCCGGCGCTGGTGGTCGGCCTGTTCACGCGGTGGTTCCACCGGTGGGCGCTGATCGCCGGCTGGGCGGTCGGCATGATCTACGGTACGGCGGCGGCGTACGGGGTCGCGAGCCCGACGCAGAAGCACTTCGGCGGTTCGTCGGCGGAGATCCCCGGGATCGGGGAGATCGGCTACATCGGCCTCACCGCGTTCGTGCTCAACCTCGTCGTGACGGTCGTCCTGACCCTCGTCCTGCGGGCCGTGAAGGCGCCCGACGGCGTCGACGAGACGTCCCCCGAGGACTACACGGCGGACGCGGGTGACGCGGGCGTGGAGAAGGAGCTCCCGAAGGTGGGGGCCGCCACCCACTGAGTCCGGGCACATCCACCGACCGGCGCAGGCTCGACGAGCCTGCGCCGGTCGGCGTTCCGGCAACGGCGCGGAGCCCGCAGAGCCTCCGCGGCCCACAACATGCGCGGAGCCCCCGAACCCCCGCGACACACAACATGTGGGGGTTCATCATCAGGCGGCCACCACATGTATGCTCATGCTCGCTGTCGCCGCAGGGGAATCCGGTGTGAGTCCGGAACTGTCCCGCAACGGTGTACCGGCGCGCGTTCGTAGCGAAGCGCGCCGTGGAGTCCGAGGACCTGCCGACGGCGCACCCGGTCCGTCCGGCCCGGGTGCCGATCCGTCCGGGCCTCGCGGAATGGGCCAGGGACGCGGTGCACCGACCCCTTCGTCGTGCCTCCGTGAGCCCTGCCCCGCCGCAGCGGCCCCGAGCCGAGCGAGGGAGAGCACCCCGTGACCATCGCGCCGCCCGATCCTGCTTCAGCATCCGCGCAGATCGCCGATGGGCCAGGTACCGCACTGCTGCGCACCCTGACCGACCTCACCGCCGATCTCGCGGACACCGACCCCGGCCGGGTCGCCGCCGCGGCGCTCCGGGGCCGGCACGCCGGCTCGGACGAGGCCGAGCTGCGCGAGTTGGCGACCGAGGCGGCCGCGGGGCTGATCTCCGAGGACCCGGCGTACTCGCGGCTCGCGGCCCGGCTGCTCACCCTCACGATCGCGGAGGAGGCGGCCTCACAGGGGGCGGCCGCCTTCTCCGACTCCGTCGCCGTCGGCCACCGCGAGGGCCTGATCGCGGACCGCACAGCCGCGTTCGTACGGACCCACTCGGCCCGGCTCGACTCGCTCATCGACCCCGTGGCCGACGACCGCTTCGGCTACTTCGGCCTGCGCACCCTCTACAGCCGCTACCTGCTGCGCCACCCGATCACCCGCAAGGTCATCGAGACCCCGCAGCACTTCATGCTGCGGGTCGCGGCCGGGCTCGCCGAGGACGATTCGATCCGCGCGCTGGACGAGGTCGCCTCCCTCTACGGGCTGATGAGCCGGCTGGACTACCTGCCGTCCTCCCCCACCCTGTTCAACTCCGGGACACGGCACCCGCAGATGTCGTCCTGCTATCTGCTCGACTCCCCGCTGGACGAGCTGGACTCGATCTACGACCGCTACCACCAGGTGGCGCGGCTGTCGAAGCACGCGGGCGGCATCGGGCTCTCGTACTCCCGCATCCGCTCCCGCGGTTCGCTGATCCGTGGCACCAACGGCCACTCCAACGGCATCGTGCCGTTCCTGCGGACCCTCGACTCCTCCGTCGCCGCCGTGAACCAGGGCGGCCGGCGCAAGGGCGCGGCCTGCGTCTACCTGGAGACCTGGCACGCGGACATCGAGGAGTTCCTGGAGCTGCGCGACAACACGGGCGAGGAGGCGCGGCGTACGCACAACCTCAACCTGGCGCACTGGATCCCCGACGAGTTCATGCGCCGGGTGAACGCGGACGGCGACTGGTCGCTGTTCTCCCCGGCCGACGTGCCCGAGCTGGTCGACCTGTGGGGCGACGACTTCGACGCCGCGTACCGCAGGGCGGAGGCGGACGGGCTCGCCCGCAAGACCGTTCCCGCACGGGACCTGTACGGCCGGATGATGCGGACCCTGGCCCAGACCGGCAACGGCTGGATGACGTTCAAGGACGCCTCCAACCGGACCGCGAACCAGACCGCCGAACCCGGCACGGTCGTCCACTCCTCCAACCTGTGCACCGAGATCATCGAGGTGACGAACGACGGCGAGACGGCCGTCTGCAACCTCGGCTCGGTCAACCTCGGCGCCTTCGTCACCCCGGCGGGCGACATCGACTGGGAGCGGCTCGACGAGACCGTCCGCACGGCCGTGACCTTCCTCGACCGCGTCGTCGACATCAACTTCTACCCGACCGAGCAGGCCGGCCGCTCCAACGCCAAGTGGCGCCCGGTGGGCCTGGGCGCGATGGGCCTCCAGGACGTCTTCTTCAAGCTGCGGCTGCCCTTCGACTCGGCCGGGGCGAAGGCCCTGTCGACGCGTATCGCCGAGCGGATCATGCTGGCGGCGTACGAGGCGTCCTGCGACCTCGCCGAGCGCAGCGGCCCGCTGCCCGCCTGGGACGAGACCCGCACCGCACGCGGCGTACTGCACCCCGACCACTACGACGTGGAGCTGAACTGGCCGGAGCGCTGGGCGGCGCTGCGCGCCCGCGTCGCGGAGACCGGGATGCGCAACTCCCTCCTCCTCGCCATCGCGCCGACCGCGACCATCGCGTCGATCGCGGGCGTGTACGAGTGCATCGAGCCGCAGGTCTCCAACCTCTTCAAGCGCGAGACGCTGTCGGGCGAGTTCCTCCAGGTCAACTCCTACCTGGTGGACGACCTGAAGAAGCTCGGCGTGTGGGACGCGCAGACCCGTGAGGCGCTGCGCGACTCCAGCGGCTCGGTGCAGGGGCTGAACTGGGTTCCGGCCGAGGTGCGGGAGCTGTACCGCACGGCCTGGGAGATCCCGCAGCGCGGACTGATCGACATGGCCGCGGCCCGTACGCCGTTCCTCGACCAGTCGCAGTCGCTGAACCTGTTCATGGAGACGCCGACGATCGGCAAACTCTCCTCGATGTACGCGTACGCGTGGAAGCAGGGCCTGAAGACGACGTACTACCTGCGCTCCCGCCCGGCGACCCGGATCGCCCGTGCGGCTCAGGCCACGCCGGCCATTCCCGTACAGGCGACTCCCGAAGACGCCGTCGCCTGCTCCCTTGAGAACCCCGAGTCCTGCGAGGCCTGCCAGTAATGACCACTTCCGCCGAGAAGAACCTGCTCGACCCGGGCTTCGAGCTGACCCTGCGGCCCATGCGCTACCCGGACTTCTACGACCGCTACCGGGACGCGATCAAGAACACCTGGACGGTCGAGGAGGTCGACCTCCACTCGGACGTGGCCGACCTCGCCAAGCTGTCCCCGGGTGAGCAGCACATGATCGGCCGTCTGGTCGCGTTCTTCGCGACCGGCGACTCGATCGTCGCCAACAACCTGGTGCTCACGCTCTACAAGCACATCAACTCCCCCGAGGCGCGGCTGTACCTCTCGCGGCAGCTCTTCGAGGAGGCCGTGCACGTCCAGTTCTATCTGACGCTGCTGGACACCTACCTCCCCGATCCGGACGACCGGGCGGCCGCGTTCGCGGCGGTCGAGAACATCCCGTCCATCCGGGAGAAGGCCCAGTTCTGCTTCCGCTGGATGGACTCGGTCGAGAAGATCGACCGGCTGGAGACCCAGGCCGACCGCCGCCGCTTCCTGCTGAACCTGATCTGCTTCGCCGCGTGCATCGAGGGGCTGTTCTTCTACGGCGCCTTCGCGTACGTGTACTGGTTCCGCTCGCGCGGTCTGCTGCACGGTCTGGCGACCGGCACCAACTGGGTGTTCCGCGACGAGACGATGCACATGAACTTCGCCTTCGAGGTCGTGGACACCGTCCGCAAGGAGGAGCCCGAGCTGTTCGACGACGCGCTCCAGCAGCAGGTCACCGACATGCTCAAGGAGGCCGTGGAGGCGGAGCTGCAGTTCGGCCGTGACCTGTGCGGCGACGGACTGCCGGGCATGAACACGGAGTCGATGCGCGAGTACCTCCAGTGCGTCGCCGACCAGCGCCTCCAGCGGCTGGGCTTCGCCCCGGTCTACGGCTCGCAGAACCCGTTCTCGTTCATGGAGCTTCAGGGGGTGCAGGAGCTGACGAACTTCTTCGAGCGGCGGCCCTCGGCGTACCAGGTGGCGGTCGAGGGCTCGGTGGACCTGGACGAGGACTTCTGACCCAGGGCCTCCGTCTCCGCCCGCCGCAGCCGGCGGTCGACGGCCCGGTCCCTGGCGTGTCCGACGAGTGAGGGAAGGGCGAGGAGGAGGAACAGTCCGAGAACGGCGAGGTAGTCGAGGAATGTGCTCATGTCCTCGACTCTCGCCGGTCCGGGCGAGAAAAGTCAGTGGCTCGGCTGCCGTCAACCATCGAATAACTGCCACACTGCGGCCATGCTGAACAACGTCGCCGTCGTCCTCCTCGATGATGTCCACCCCTTCGAACTCGGCGTCCTGTGCGAGGTGTTCGGGCTCGACCGCAGTGAGGCGGGGCTTCCCGTGCACGACTTCGCCGCGGTCTCGGCGGAGGGCCCCGTGCTGCGGACGCACGCCGGGCAGCCAAGTGTTGCTTCCGCTGGAGGCCGTTGTCGGTCACTGGTTCACCTGTGTGAGTGATGCGGATTGCCGGGAAGCTGGGCTAGGGTCAGTCCCGATCGTGGTTCCGGGCTCCGGCTGCCATCGCTTAGGTGTGACTGGGCGCGACCAGAGAGATCGCGTCGAGAGAGCTACCCGGCGGGCTTGGGCCAATGGCCACGGCAGGCAGGAATTGTCGGACCTGCGAGGATGCCGCGCACCGCAGCGAGCGGAGAAGACGCGAGTACGCCGAACGGGACTCCGGCCCTGCGCCCCCGAAGACCGTTCGCGGGGCACCAGACCTCCGTGTCTGGGATATGGAGTTTTGGCCGACACCGGCCAACTCTCCTAGTGACCTGGTTTTGAGTCCGTGGGCCGCCACATGAGTCGCTCCCTGTTTCAGATTGCGGTGTTTGCCTGCGGTTGCCGGTGTCCGGGCGCTGTCCTGTGAGGATGGGTGATACCAGGCTGGAACCTGTCGTGTTGTCGGAGGCCGAGCGGCTGACGCTGGAGAACTGGGCCAGGCGCCGCTCGACCGCGCAGGGGCTGGCCGTTCGCGCCCGCATCGTGCTGGCGTGCGCGAACGGCTGGAACAACACCGTGGTCGCCGCGCGGCTCG